>DASPVS010000204.1:0-4332 GCA_035622235.1 Acidimicrobiales bacterium
TCCAGCGAAGACAATGGGTGCGAGTGCGGGTCGCAGTACCGGTCGAGCTCAAGGGAACCGGGACGCGAAAAGCGTCTTTATCGACTTCCACCGTCGACATCTCCGGCGGGGGCGTGAGGTTGGGGGACGCGAGGCCGATGAGGCGCGGAGACGGTGTTTCCATGGCGATCGAGCTACCCGACGGATCCGTCGAGGTGACGGGTCGGATCTTGGACATCGCGAGCGGAGGCGAAGCGCGCGTCAAGTTCGAAGGACTGTCGGAAGGCGCTTCGAAACGGATAGTGCGTTTCGTGTTCGACGTGCAGCGCGATAGCGGACGGACCGCGGGTTCTGGCGTCGGGCCGGAGTCGAAGACCGCTAGGTAGTACTAGGTAGAAGCGTCCGGCGCTGCATCGGACCCACCAATCGTTTCTGTCCTCCGCCTCTCGAGAACGCCTGCAAGCGCTCCCAGATCCTCCCTGTTCGAGGTCGCGGCCTCCCGGTTTGCCTGTTGGATCGCCCGGTACACCTCTTCCCGGTGCACCTCCACGTCCCCGGGGGCGTCGATGCCAAGCCGCACCTGGTCCCGGCCTATGGAAAGAACGGTGACCACGATGTTGTGCCCGATCATGATCGAGTCCCGCATCCGGCGGGAGAGGACGAGCATGAGCTCCACATCCTTGTAATCGGTCCAACCGGTTCCAGAGCCCGGAGCAAGTTTCTCGAATCTTCCGGTCCGGCTGGGGAGGCCTGAGCGGCCTCGGCGAGTATATGACCGACGGGTCGGCGGGGTTTGGACCTCTGGTAACGCGCGTCCACCTCCCTTTCGCCCGCACCGTCGGGATGTGCGCCGAGGGCTCGTCCTGGTAGCTTGCAAATAGAACGAGTTACAACTTCGGGCTCGCGAAATGCCTGCGCCAGCCCGACCGGAGCGAACGGGAGCCGATGTTCCTCGAGGAAACCCCCGAGCAGCTTGCTCTGCGGGAGGAATTGCGCGCCTATTTCGCAGAGCTGCTCACCGACGAGATCCGTTCGGGGCTCTCCGACGGCGGGGAGGGCGGCGAGCTCTGGCGGCAAGTGGTGCGCAAGATCGGCAAGGACGGCTGGCTCGGCATCGGGTGGCCCAAGGAGTACGGAGGCCAGGGACGTCCTGCAACCGACCAATTCATATTCTTCGACGAGACGCGACGCGCCGGTGCCCCCTTCCCGTTCGTGACGATCAACACCGTCGGCCCGACCATCATGCGGTACGGGTCCGAGGAGCAAAAGGCGCTATTTCTGCCCGGGATACTCGCGGGCGACGTCAATTTCGCGATCGGTTACACCGAGCCCGAGTCGGGTACCGATCTTGCAAGCCTGCGAACGCGTGCGGTCCGCGACGGGGACGAGTACTTGATCAACGGTGCCAAGGTGTTCACGAGTGGCGCCGACATGGCTGATTACATCTGGCTGGCCTGTCGGACCGACGTGGAGGCACCGAAGCACAGGGGGATCTCGATCATCTGTGTACCAACAAGGACGCCTGGCTTTTCGTGCAGTCCGATAACCACCGTTGGCGGTCTGTCCACGACCGCCAGCTACTACTCGGACGTACGCGTCCCGGTCGACATGCGCGTGGGCGAGGAGAACGAAGGTTGGAGGATGATCACCACCCAGCTGAACCACGAGCGGGTGGGCCTTGCGGCGTGGAGTGGGTTTGCCGGCAAGTTGTGCGACGAGGTCACCGAATGGGCGGCCAACGCGACAGATGCCGGCGGGACGTCCGTGCTCTCCTTGCCATGGGTCCAGGTCGATATCGCGCGGACACGGGCCGAGCTCGATGCTATGAGCCTTCTCAACTGGCGGATGGCTGGCGACGTCGCGTCCGACGTCCTCAGTCCTGCCGACTCCTCGGCTGTGAAGATCTTCGGCGTCGAGACGAGCATTCAGATCTACCGCCGGCTGCTCGGGATCGTCGCGGCAGGAGCACCTGCGTATCTCGTGCCGAAGGCACCGGGCGCCGTGCTGCGTGGGCGTCTCGAGCAAGCAGCCCGTCAGGCGCAGATAAACACGTTCGGCGGCGGAGTGAACGAGGTCCAGCGCGAGATCGTCTCCACGGTCGGCCTCGGAATGACGCGCGCGCCACGTTGAGCGACGACGATACTTTTCTCGTTCGCCTGAAGAAATTCGAAGGGCGCTCGGTCGGTCCTCGAAAGCGCGGGCCGGATCCGGTCAATCAAGCGATGATCCGCCACTGGGTCGAAGCGGTGGGTGACGAGAACCCGGTCTACGTCGACGAAGAGGTCGCCCGAACCGAAGGTTTCAAAGGGGTCATCGCTCCTCCGACGATGCTCCAAGCATGGGTGATGCGGGGGTTCCGGCCAGCGGAGGAGTCGCCGTCCGTACAGGACGAGCTCATGGGGATCTTGAACGAAGCCGGTTTCAGCTCTGTGGTCGCGACCAACTGCGAGCAGGAGTACTTCCGACCATTGGTACTGGGGGACTGGTTGTCGGTTTCCTCAGTCATCGAGGAAGTTTCCGCCGAGAAGCAGACCGGGCTCGGCGACGGGCATTTCGTGACGACCCGTCTCGACTTCGAGGACGAGAACGGTGAGCGCGTTGCCGCCATGCGCTTTCGGATCTTCAAATTCCGCCCCAAGTCGAAGGCCTCCGTCGTTCCTTCTGATCGCCCGCGCCGCCCGCGGCCTGCGATCACCAAAGACAACGCATTCTTCTTCGAGGGTGCCGCCGAGGGCCGGTTGCTCATCCAACGCTGCAGCTCGTGTGGGCGTTTGCGCCATCCGCCCACGCCCGCCTGTCCCAACTGTCGATCCTTCGAGTGGGACGCCGTGGACTCGAGCGGTCGGGGAACTGTGTTCAGCTTCGTAGTCGTCCATCATCCTCAAGTTCCGCCGTTCGAATACCCGCTGCCCATAGCTGTAGTCGAGCTCGACGAGGGTACGCGGATCGTTGCGGACCTCATCGAGATAGATCCCGCGGCCGTACACATCGGGATGAGAGTCGTCGCTGACTTCGTAGCCGTCGACGACGAATTGACGTTGCCCATGTTCAAACCTGAAACACCCGCCCGGTCCGAGAATTCCTCGGGCACCGCTCAGTAGGGAAGCCGTCCGATGGATTTCACTTTCACCGACGAGCAGGAGGCCGTGGCCGAATCCGCACGCGGCGTTTTCGAAGGTGTGGCCACTTCCGAACGGGTGTCCGCCGTCGAAGGAACGGACGACCGCTTCGACCCCGAACTCTGGGCCGAGCTCGCCCGGGCGAACTTGCTGGGCGTAGCGGTTCCGGAAACCTACGGTGGTTCGGGCCTCGGCATGACCGAGATCTGTCTCGTGCTCGAGCAGCAGGGCAGGACCGTCGCACCGATCCCGCTCTGGGCGACGCTCGTGCTCGGAGCGATGCCGATCGCGCGTTTTGGCTCCGACGAGCTGAAAAACGCGTTGTTGCCTGGCGTCGTCTCGGGGGACGTGCGGCTAAGCGCGGCGATCACGGAGGTGGCGGCGAGCCCGTCGCGCACCGCATCGATTCGCGCTGAGAGAGATGGCGACGGGTGGCGGCTGTGGGGAACCTCTCTTGCAGTACCGCAAGCACACCTGTCCAAGGGTGTCGTCGTCCCGGCTCAAACTGAGGATGGTCAGGTCGTCGTGGTCCTCGACCCGCGCGCGGCCGGTGCCGAGCTCGAACGGGCAACGACGACCGACAGGCAGGTACACCCACATCTCCACCTGGAGGGTGCTCGGGCGGACGCAGCAGCCACATTGGGTGGGCCAGGTCGCGGCCCGTACATCGTCGAGTGGATTATCGAACGTGCGCTCGTCGGGTTGTGCGCCGTTCAGCTCGGGGTCACCGAAGAGGCGATCCGGCGTGCCGCCGCGTACGTGGACCAACGTCATCAATTCGGTCGTCCCCTGTCGTCATTCCAGGGGACGATGTTGCGAGCAGCGGACGCCTACATCGACAGCGAAGCGATTCGCGTCACGACGTGGCAAGCCGCCTGGCGACTCGACACCGATCGTCCTGCGTCGGATGCAGCACAAGTCGCGGCGTGGTGGGCGTCCGAAGCCGGGCAGCGGGTGGTGCACACGACTCAACACCTGCACGGCGGAATCGGAGCGGACGTGAGCTATCCGATCCATCGCTACTTCTTCTGGGGAAAGCAGATCGAGCTCATGATGGAGTCACCGCACGCGCAACTGGCACGCCTTGGACGGAACATCGCAGAGCGGGTGCTCGTCTCGGCGGGAGAGGAACCGGGGTCGTCGCGATGACGAGTGTCGCACCCACGCTCTCGTACGAGGATGTCGCCGTCGGGGACGAGCTCCCCGAGCTCGATATCGCGCTGACACGTTCGCT
>DASPVS010000205.1:0-2764 GCA_035622235.1 Acidimicrobiales bacterium
CGCCCCGGAGATCAGTGCACACAGACCAGGAACACGCGCGACTGCTAGGACGCGCGAGCAGCGTCTGCGTATGGTGGCCGACGATCCCCTGCTAGGTGCTCCGAATGGCCACCTCGAAGACGGGCACTGGATCGGCGAAGCCCTTCAGGCCGATACCCCCTTTGGCGTCGAAGGTGTACCGCTTGCCGATACAAAGCTCGCGAACTCCATTCGAGACAGCGATGCCACCGGGTCGAGCCACTGAGCAGAGTCGAGCAGAAAGCTGAACAGCTGCTCCGAAAAGATCGTTGCTCTCGACGACTGGTTCCCCGACGCTGATCCCAATCCGCAAGTGAAAGGGCTGATCGACCTTCGTATTCCGACTGAGCACTTCTCTTTGTATTCCGATGGCGGCATCGACCGCGGCTGTGACTGATGTAAACGAGGCCATGATGCCGTCGCCTGTGTGTTTGACTTCGCGCCCATCATGCTGACGAAGGGCGTTGCGCACGATCTCGTCGTGTTGTCGGAGCATGGGCATAAACCCGTCGTCTCCAAGCTCTTGGGTCAGCTGTGTCGAATTACAGAAGTCAGTGAACAAGATGGCCCGAACTGCGGGTGCCGTATATGCCTCGCCGGGCGGATGTCGCGGATAGTCGCCGAGGAACGCGTTGATTGGCCCGTCACCCACTTCGATGACGTTGTCTGCCATGAGCCCGTGGGCCTCCCGGTGCACGGTCTCCACCGCCGCTCGGTCGGGCCCTTCAGCAAGGCAGAACACCGTTCCGGCGTTGTCGTCGAACCAGTATGTGACGTAGCGAACGCCGTAACGATCCTGGACCGCGAGGTCGAGCTCGTGCGCCGCCGCAATGTCGGCGGCGCTGGCTCCGGAGACGTCATGACGGTCGAGAAAGAGCCCCACTAAGGGCGCATGTTAGTGAGCGATCAGGTCCGTTTCCTGTGAACGAAATTCCGGGCGGTTAGGGTCACTGCGGCACGTCATTGCGACTGAACGCGCGAACCCAGGACTGGTTCAAGCCCTCTAAGTCCTGCCTCTCGGACGGCATCGGCGGTCACTTGAAGCCGAGGGTATTGGCTTCGAGGTAGCCGACGTGAGGGCGATCTACAGTTCTCGACTGCGATGAGATCGAGCACGATCGAGACCGATTACCTGGTCATCGGTGCAGGCGCACTTGGCATGGCTTTCGTCGACTCATTGACGGAGCACAGTGACGCCGACGTGGTCATGGTCGACCATCGCCACCGGCCGGGCGGTCACTGGCTGGACTCTTACCCATTCGTGCAACTCCACCAGCCTTCCAGGTTCTATGGCGTCAACTCGACCTCCCTCGGGTCGGACATGGTGTCGACCGACGGGACCGAAGATGCTTTCGATGACCGGGCGACTGGCACCGAGATCTGCTCGTACTACGACCAGATCATGCGTGATCAGTTCTTGGTTTCCGGTCGCGTCCGTTTCTTCCCGATGTGCGACTACCTTGGCGACCGCCGATTTCGTTCCCGAGTGACCGGCCAAGTGACCGACGTGGCCATTCGTCACCGCGTTGTGGACGCGACCTATATGTCGTCGCGTGTTCCCGCGACTGAGCCTGTCCCCTTCGAGGTAGCCGAGAATGTCAATTGCGTCCCGGTCGGGGATTTGGCCAATCTCAGGACTACCCCAGCCGGGTACGTCATAGTTGGAGGCGGAAAAACCGCGTTGGATGCGGTTTGTTGGCTTCTCGATCAAGGGTCGGATCCTGACGACATCACATGGATTCGGCCCCGCGACGCATGGCTCCTCAACCGAGCCTTTCTCCAGCCATCGCGGAGCCGCACCTTTGCTGGGTTCACGATGCAACTCGAGGCGATTGTCGCGTCGGAATCCGTAGAGGAGGCTTACGAGCGATTGGAAGCTGAGGGTTTGATGCTCCGAATCGATCGGAACGTCGCGCCGACCATGATGCGAGGCGCGACCATTAGTGTCGGGGAACTCGAACAGCTTCGCAAAGTAGAGAATGTCGTTCGACTCGGATATGTCCGACGAATCGACAGTAAACAGATCACATTGGAGCACGGGTCGATCCCGACCAAACCCGAGCACCTTCATGTGAACTGCACTGCGCGTGGACTGACCGATAGCCCGCCTCGTACCATTTTTGCGAATGACATGATCATCCCCCAGCTTGTGACACGTGTGGGCCTTACCTTGTCGGGCGCCCTGGAGGGATTTCTCGAAACAACCTCAAGAACGATCGAAGAAAAGAACGCCCTTTGTCCTCCCACGGGCATGCCGCACACGCCGTTTGACTTCTTCCGTGCCGTCTTGGCCGGCATCAGCACGGAACTGAGCTGGAGCGCCGCCCCGGATCTCGGGGAGTGGTTGGAGAGGTCCCGTCTGAACCTCCTGAGCGGCTTGCCCGAAGACGACGCTCTCCAAGAGCTACGGGACCGCTTCTTTACCGCGCTCTTTCCTGCCCTCGAACGGATGCAAGAGTTTGAGGTGCGAGCGACTCCACAGGAGCAAGGGCGCATATATCATCCGCTCGGTCACGCTGGCCGGTAGAAACCAAATCGGCGACATCGGTGAAAACTCGCTTGGTCGTGCGTAAAGCATCCTCCTTAACGACACCCACGAGCACCCCCGTGCCCGACGAAAGGACGACATGTGAGCGATTCGCAGAATTGCCAGAGCTGTGGCATGCCCATCGAGACGGGCCGCTATTGCGAACACTGCGTTGATGAGACCGGTGCCCTGCAATCATTCGACGTCCGCTTCGAGCGG
>DASPVS010000206.1:0-9214 GCA_035622235.1 Acidimicrobiales bacterium
CCGTGTATCGGCGATGTAGTCATGGGTTGACCATGACACACGATCGACAGACCGGCGACTTCTCCTCACCTTTACTCGGGGTCGAGTGGGTCCGGTCACGATCCGAGGGGCACACGATGAGCTCGATCAGGTTGCCTTCGAGGTCTTACATATAAGGAGAAACGTGACCCTGGGTGGACGGCGTCATCCACGAATATCATCGACGAGGATGACATTATTGGCACCCACAGGACAGAGGTAAGTTCTGCAGAATCAACCGGACCCAGCCCGTAACGTCGGTCGTGCTGAATCGAGTTTTCGGGCGATTATGGCGAGGCGCCTTTACAACTCACGACGTCACCTCTTCGGACGGCGACACTGGTTGATCCTGCGTACCTACGAGGATCTATGGCCGTTTGCGGGTGCTTGGTCTGCCACGTCCACCCTGACGTCGCTTGACCGACAGCACTTTGCCACAAAGGAACTGCCGTTGTTTTTCAACGGTCTCGCCGCCTATCACCGTTCTGGTGCTAAAGCGCTGAGCGCAATGGGTTCAGTGGGGTTTGAGTCGGTTGTGGTACCGCCGCTGGGCGATGGCGGCGATGTGTTTTACGACGACAACACGTGGCTCGCCCTCGCCCTCGTGCGTCATTACGAACTACTCCTTGATGAGAGGGCTATATCACTTGCTCAACGCCTCTATGAATTTGTGATCTCTGGTTGGTCCTCTGAGGCTTCATGGAGCCACCCAGGTGGCGTCCGCTGGAAGGTGCCCCTCTCTTGCGTCAGCCGGAACGCTTGCTCGAATGGCCCCGTGGCCGAGTTAGCCGCTCGTATCCATGAACTCACCGGCGACCAGTCGGCCCTTGAGTGGTCCATCCGCATTTACGACTGGGTGCGATCTTCGCTCCTCGGTGCAGACGGCCTTTACTTTGATCGAATTACGCCAGATGGGACCGTCTCCAAGGACATCTGGTCGTACAACCAAGGCTCGATGATCGGTGCCGGTGTGCTTCTTTATGGCATTACGGGCGAACAGGAATACCTGTCGCAGGCAAAATCGACAGCTGCGGCCTCGATCACTCATTTCACCTCTTCTGCACTGCAGGAAGAGAGGCCAGCTGCCTTTAGCGCAGTGTTCTTTCGAAACTTGTTCTTGCTCGATCACATCGCACCAGACCCTGCCTATAGGGAACTTGCAACGGCATACGGGAACGTGATGTGGGAGCAATGTCGAGATTCTCGAACTGGACTGTTCCAGGATGGCGAGTCTTCACTTAACGAGTCAGCACCGTTAGTCGAAATCTATGCGCTCCTTGCGGGAGCACCACCGCACGCCTAGCAGTCGAACCGTTTTCGCGTTAGCCAAGGGAAGTGGCTCAAGGGTTCGAGCGTGGTGGGTGCCGGAAATGTTCATTGTAGATAACACCGAGCACCCCCACATGCTGATATACCAAAATGCCAGGTCAAGGCACGCCCCAAATATCCGACTGGGCGTACTGGTCACTTTCCGAATGCCGGTGGGCTCTTCGCCAGTGGTTTCAACGCCCCTGGAAAAGTTACGGAAGGATGGCTGACGTGACGGCATCGACAACCAGCACCACCCCGAGCCACTTGACAGATCGCGACCTCGGCTGGCTGCGCTACCTCTACCGCAAGGCCACGACCCCCGACAGTTGGGACCGCGACGGCCGTCCGCACGAGCACTGGGACACGATCAGCGACCCCCCGATGCTGTGCTGGTATCGCTTCGATCTCATCGATTCGACCTACGCCGTGGCAATGATGGCCGACGTCACTCCGGCGTGGCGCGAGGTCTACGGCCACATCCTCGACGAACTTATTTTCCGGCACACGGGATGGTGGGCGGCAGAGGACTGGCTGACCCAGATCGGCCACGACCCCAAACGTGCCGAGTACCCGGACCTGTATCGCTTCCTCATCCCCGAGCAGTTGTGGGGCAACTACGACGTTCCAGGCTGGACCGCCAACGGCATCGAGCCGTGGGGGCTCCAAATGGACCCCATCGGCGCCACCGGGAATCTGTTCTTCAAAGGGTTCTTTCTCGTCATGCTGGGTCTTCACCTTCGCACCACCGGCGACGAGCGGTGGAACCAGCCTTTCGAGATGATCCGGGACGGCGAGAACACTTTCACATGGTTCCACTCAGCCATCGCCGAACACTTGCACCGGCAGTGGATCGAGGCCCCGGCGGGGTGCCACTGCGAGAACACCAAGGTGTGGCCGTTCTGTCTCGCCGGAGCGGGGCTCGGCCTCAAGCTGCACGATCTCCTACGCGGCACCGACTACAACGAAGTATTCCGCAGCTGGTGGCACGACACTTGCCGGACCAAGTATCTCCACCTGGACGGCGCCGAACTTCCGACGACGGTCACCTTCTATTACGACCCCATCCTCGACGTGCACCACGAGGTGCCCGTGATGTTGGGCTGGATTCCGTCTATCTACCTCGCGCCTCAAGTGCCCGACGATGCCCGGCGTCTTTTCCAAGCGGGACAAAACCAGACGGGAACGTGGAAGACCACCGGTGCGATCAGCGCAGCACCCAACCGATTCTCCGCTCTAAATCTCTGGCTGGCCAAGGAATGGGCCCTCGACTGGTACATCGAACCGTTGGCGGCAGCGATCGACGAGACTTGTGAGCCGACGTGGGACACCAGCCGTGGCGAGTTCACTTGGCGCTTCCAGCTCGACGAACCGCACCCACGGGGTCAATACAACGGGACGATGGCCGCTGCCCAGGTGGCCTCCGAAGGCGCATGGTGGCGGCTGGCGAATGTCGGTCCCGGCAACCGTTTCACTGAACCAACGGTTATCGGCGTGGACTTCCCGGCGGTCGCGCTAAGCCAAGCACGGTGGGACCCCACCGTCTCATCTCTTACCGTCACACCTGTGGGCATCAACTCCGGCACTCCTGCGCGCACGACATTCCGAGTCACGACTATTGGCGACCCGTCACGATGGTCGGCCGAGGGGTCGGTCGCCGACGAGATCTTGGTACGTGTCGTGGGTGACGACATCGAAGTCGAGATGCCGGTGCGTGGAGAACCACTGGTGTTGCGAGGCCCGCAGCGCCGATAAAAATGCCCCACGGAACGGAGCTCTTATTCGCTCCGAATTGCCCGTGACCTCAAACGGTACGACGCGTCGTCGACGGTCGGTGGTCTGCACCGCAAACCGCGTCAACCGGGGTTTCCGTTGAACCAGGGCTGGCCTCCGAGACTCCAGACGGAGATGTCCGTGACACCCATGCCTTCGACGACCTGCGCCTTGTCGTTTAGCGCCGTCGAGTCGACGTAGTCGTAGAGAGTGTTTCCCGACGTCCACCGGATCTCTCCCGAATTGGGATCTCGGAGCGCCTCCACCGCTGAAGGGGTTGTCGGGAACCCCGGTTCCTCTTCCATCGTGACGTACGCCACGTTGTCCGTCATATCGGCAACCTTCTTGCAATTCGAGGTGTAGTAGCCGTAGGCGGGAATGCCGATCGTGAGGTCGTTGAGGGGAACTTGGCTCATCGCGTACGACGTCACCGCCTCCAGCCAGCTGTACGGGGTGATCGGCGAGCAAGCCACGTTGTACTGATCGTCATACGCCATAACGACAAGGTGCGCACCGGCAGAGGCGACATCGGCATACCGTTCGGCGTCCCACGGTGTCGTGGTGAACGCGTCCAAGTCCACCTCGACGGAGAGTCCCGAAGGTTGGAACGCCGCCGCGATGGCAGATACGAAGCTCATGTAGTTGGTCCATACGGTCTGCGTCCACCGGTTGGGCTCGAAGTCGAGGTCGACGCCGTTCAGATCGTTGGCCGCCACGAAACTTTCGATCACCTGCTCGCCGGCCGCCATGTGTTTGGGATTGTCGAGCAGTTTCGCGACGCCGGGTGAGCTGGCCGAGACGGTGACGTAGATCCGTTGGGCCGCCGGTCTGACCTCCGCCAGGTTGGCGGAGCTGTAACCGTTGCACGGGAGCCCGTCGGCTGCCGTCTCTTCGATGACCCGTCCGCTCCCACTTACATAGAAGTACTCCGGCTTGAGCACGCCGATCGGATCGGCCGCCATCGCCGCGAGCTCCGACGAGGTATCGCAGGCGGGTTGGCCCGCAGCCGAAGGGTAGATCCATGCCTCGAGATACGGAGCCGAGCTATCCGCAGAGAGCAAGCGGATTCCGGGAGCCCGCGCGTCCGAGTGCTGGCCGGCGCGAGCGGCGAACGGCTGGGCAACACTCACGACCGACGCCAGTACCGGCAGACCGATGAACAACGCCAAGGCGATGCGCCGGGCGCCAAGGCCCGATCGGACCGGTTGCCGGATCCTTTTGCGCTGGGATTCTCTGGACATGGCACTCCTCCTCACCGAAGGACGTGAGACCCGAATCAACGATTTGGATGAACGCGCTTCGCCTTTCCATTGTCTCAGCACCCACAGGATGGATAGCTTCCTGCGACCGCTGTCCGCCGCCGATCGGCATCGGCTGATCTCGTGCGCCGCCAGCCTGATCGAGGATTCGAGCGCCAAGAAGGACGCGATTCCGCGGGCGAGCTGGCCACCTGGCGTCGGCGGCGGGCGACGGGGCCGAGTCCGTGGGCGGGAGGTGGGTTAGCCTTCAGGCAGGCACAACTCGGCTACCTGGGCGCGGAGGGCCCGGCGCATCAGGTGGACCGACGACGACGGGGGACGGGGACCATGACCGATCTCATCAAGCACACCGAGCCTGCCGACAGCGCGGACCGGGCGACCGAAGGGGCGCAGGATGGGCCCGTCACCCCGCCGCAACGCGGCCTCGCGAGCGCCTTGCGCAAGCGGCGCGCCGTCGTAATCGCCATCGCGGTGGTGATCGTGGTCGGCGTCCTGGGCGCGGTGGCGTTGTCGAACACATCAGGCAAGACCAGCACCTCGACCAGTTCGGTCATCTCGACGGTGTCGGTGGCCTCGCCCAGGTACACCCCGAAGGCGGCGATCGGAGCGACAGACGACTACCACTGCACCTTGGTGAACCCGCATATCACGAGGAACTCATACGTCATCTCGAGCCAGTTCCGACCTGGCAGCCCCGAGGTTCACCACGCCGTGCTCTCCCTGGTGCCCCCCTCCCAGACGGCCGCGGCCGTCGCGGCCAACGCCGCCACCGGCGGCAAGGGTTGGACCTGCTTCGGCGCACCGTCGCTTCCCAACGCGTCCCTGGCAACGTTTTTCAGCACCCCCTTCCTAGCCGTGTGGGCGCCGGGCCACGGCGCCGACGTGCTCCCCAAGGGCACGGGTATCGCGCTCCCGAAGGGAAGCCTGGTGATCGAGCAGGTGCATTACAACCTGCTGGTCGGCGACAAGCCGGTCACGAACGGGCTCGTGCTCCACACCGTGCCCGTGTCCACGCCGCTGTTACCGATGCAGTCCCAATACCTGATCGCCCCTCCAAACATCCCGTGCCCAGCCGGTGTGACCGGACCGCTGTGTAACTATCAGGCGTCGCTGAACTACCTGGATCAGCGTTTCGGCTCCGACGGCGTCGTGATGGCCAAGGGTATCGACGAGATCTGCGGTGAGAACCCGAACGACCCGCCCACTGGTGACACCGCCACGTGCACGTGGTCGATCGGATCGAACGGCTACATCGTGAGGATCCAGCCCCATATGCACCTGCTGGGCGTTTCCTTCTCGATGGTGCTCAACCCCGGGACGCCCCAGGCCAAGACCATTCTCAACGTCCCGAACTATGACTTCAACTACCAAAAGGCCTACAACGTGGCGCCCATCGCTGTGAGCCGCGGAGAACGGGTACAGATCCACTGCACCTACAACCCCGAGCTAGAGCAAGAGCTCCCCATCCTCCGCAAGGCGCCGCCCCACTTCGTGACGTTCGGCGACGGATCATCCGACGAGATGTGCGTGGGGGTCACCTGGCAGACGTCGTCGGTGCCCAACTCTCACGACTCGCTCTGAGCGACCCGACAAGGCACAGGTGCCCTTCTGCACATCGTTGCCGCCTCGCTCCAGCCGCAATCGAAATTTAAACGAGAGTCGAGTCGAGCGACGCGTCGTAGATCCGTCGATCGGGTGGAGCGGCCAGCGAGTCGGCAAACATCGCCATGGCCCTTTTCACCTCTGGAGCCGACTCCTGTCGTTCGAGAGCGGCTCCGTCCACGTAGAGCCCGGTCGCGATGAACGAGTCAAGGTCGAGTAGGTCGCGGGCGATGTCCAACTTAACGACACCCTCTGTAGCTCGCGCCCCCGGGATGATCGCTGCGAGCGCTGCCATCACTTCGTCACACTTTTCGGGCTTGGCACGCATTTCTTGATGCAAAATGATCATCGCTCCTCCAGTGAACTGAGACACCCAGTTTTAGTTTTGGCGGCCTGCGGATGTTCATCGCGCCTGTAAGAACCCTGGCCAGTACCCTGGTCTGTGACCTGCGGTAGGACAAGAGAAAAATACAGCCGGGACCATCATCACAAGAGGCCCCGTGATGTTCTGGTTCTCATCGTGCGCGCAGAGGAGCGTCTGCAGACGGCGCCGCCATCGATCGTGGATGAGGTTTTCGGCACCCACGGTCGCGAACTGCTTTGAGTCGAGGTCATCTTGGTTCCGATGACTTTCGATCTAGCCGTCCCTCGAAGTTGGCCGGCTGCGTCACGAAGAGACGGCTGCTGAACCAGCGTAAAGTTCTCCGCTCCGTTGCAGGACTGGATCTGCAATGGTGGGACGAACCTGACGCAGCGCCAGGAGCAGCGCCTCAGCTCTCGGCATATCGAAAGCCTGCTGATACCCGGAGAGCAGCCGACCCTCAAGGATACGAGCCTCTTCCGGACCGACTGCCTCGCGGAGGGCGTCGCCAACGGCGCGCTCCAAGCGAGCGTAGTCCTCCACCGGAATTAGGTGAGAATGATTCATCCCGAGCCTTGGCAGCATGTGCCCATGAGTTTCGCTATCGAAGTTGTCCATCATGAATGAGCAGGAGATCGCTACGTTGTCTCCCTTGGCGACATACTGATCGAACAAGTCTTCGAGTTCCATACTGGCTTCGACGTTCCCACGCTCCCACAACACATTGACCATTTCGCCCCACCACCTCACTCTTTCGTAACGTCCTCCAGCGCGTGCTTGTCGAACGATGTCCGCCGCTAATCCGAGGAAGGTATCCGAATCGGGCATCCCGTCTCGCATGAAGCTGGAGAGGCAATCATCCGCGTCGATGACTGTCAGCTGTCCGCTTTCTTGCGCCTCCTCCACGTCCACCCCCTCGGCTTCGAGGAGGGGGCGAAAGGCGTTCCAGTGGGTACGCGTCGAGGCCATAAGGAAGCCTTCTCCGTTGGCCAAAGCAGCACAACCGAACCGGCAAACAGCGCGACTGAGAAATGCCGGGTCTTGGTACAGCTGCACGATGTGATCGGGTGCTGTGGCGTCCGCCAGAACTCGATCCCATGGCCAAATTTCCTCGGGTTGTCCACTTTGACGGTCGTGGTCACTGTGCATATCAGTTACCCCCAGTTTGAGCGCAGCTCCTGGTTCTGTCCAAGAGCGCTGGTCGTTTGAATGGATGTAGCGCTCCGGATGGACGATCTCATCGCCGTGGATCCTGACTAGGAAAAGGGGAACCAGCTCGAATGCAAAGCTGAACGACCGTATTAATCCTCACAGTCGAATCCACCCCGCCGATGCCAGACCGAAAGACTGTCGTCGATGCATTGTGCTCGCTCTGCCCTACTCAAGAGCAGACTGCCTTCATGCACAGCGGACGTCACAGACGAAGTCACCACCGCCCCGACCTTCGCTTCCAGTCCGATCGCCTTCTCAAGAAGGCTACATCCGTTCAGCACGAGGCGCTATTGCACTTTGGTGTTGGATCGCAAGGGGGAAATGGAGCAGGGCTGGGGCCGGGAGTTGTAGCGCTCAACAATCGGGCGAAGGCAAGGAATGGGCCGCGTGCGTGTCATTTGAGCGCCCCAGTGTCCTCAGCTCTGCGTTCGGCCTCGGAGATCGCATACGCGGCGTTGACGAGACCGATGTGACTGAACGCTTGTGGAAAGTTACCAAGCAGTTCCCCAGTGTTGGGATCGACCTCCTCGGCCAACAGCCCGACGTCGTTACAGAAAGAGACCGCGGTAGCGAACGTCGACTTCGCCTTGTCGAGCTCGCCAGAGAGCGCCTGGGCCTGGGCCAGCCAAAAGGTGCACAAGAGGAAGGTGCCTTCGTCGCCTTCTAGACCATCGTGGGTCAGATAGCGATAGACGAGGCCGCGCTCGTCCGTGAGGCGCTCGGCGATAGCGTCGATCGTGGCCTTCATCCGAGGGTCATCAGCCGGGATGAAACCGACGATCGGCATCATTAGGTTCGACGCGTCAAGTTCTTCCGACCCGAACGACTGGGTGAATGCGCCGGCCTTCTCGCTCCAACCGTTGTTCATGATCGCCTCAGCGATCTCATCGCGTGTGGGCTTCCACCTGGCGACCCGGTCGGCTGCATCGAGGCGGCCGACCAGCGCGATCGCCCGGTCGATCGCCACCCAGCACATCAGCTTCGAGTAGAGGAAGTCGCGCGGCTCCCCGCGAACCTCCCAGATACCTTGGTCTTTTTCAGTCCAGCGCGCGCTTGCGGAATCTGCGAGATCCGCCAGGAACTGTTTAGTGGCCGATCCAAGACGATCGAGTTGATCAGGCAGGCGGCAGGCAGCATCGAGCAACTCCCCGTAAACGTCGAGCTGACGCTGGCTCCACGCGGCGTTCCCGACGCGGACAGGGGCACTGCGACGCCATCCTTCCAAGTGGGGCAGCTCCCGTTCCGTGAGGTCGCGCTCTCCTCCGACACCGAACATGATCTGCAGGTCTGCACCTCGTCGCGCTTGGGACGCAGCCGCGCCCGACATGTAGTCGAAGAACTTGTCAACCTCGTCCGGACACGCTGCCACCCAAAGAGCCTGGAGGGTGAAACTCGCGTCGCGCACCCACGCATAGCGATAGTCCCAATTGCGCGAACCCGCCACAGTCTCTGGCAAAGAAGTGGTCGGGGCTGCGACGATCGCGCCGGTCGGAAAGTAAGTCAGCGCATACAGGACGCGCCCGCTGGTCCGCACGGCGTCGCGCCACGGACCGTTGTAGCCCTGATGTAGTGCCGACCATGTACGCCAAGCTTCCGCGGTGTCTTCGAGGCGCTCATTGATCTCGTGCTCGGTCCAAAGCCGAGGACGCTCCTCCGATGTAGTCCGGTGCTGCAGGGCGAA
>DASPVS010000207.1:0-2162 GCA_035622235.1 Acidimicrobiales bacterium
AGGAGGAAGGCTGCAGCGGAGGCGATCTCGTCGGGCCGTCCAATGCGGCCGAGTTTGTGTTCCCGTCTTAAGTCCTCAGCGGGCTCTCGCATCTCCTCGATGCCGAAGATATGGTGGGTCATGGGAGTGTCGATGAAGCCTGGGCAAATCGTGTTGACACGGATCCCGACTCCGCCGTAATCGATCGCCATGTTCTTCGTCAGGATGACCACACCACCTTTTGAAGCGCTGTACGCGCTGCCGCCGGCAGTACCTTCGATCCCCTCGATGCTTGCGATCGTGACAACCGATCCGCGCTCGCCGTCGACGGGCTCTTGAGCGAGCATCACACCGATCACGTGCTTCGAGGTTAGAAACGTGCCGGTCAGGTTCACACCTATGACCCGGTCCCACTCTGACTTGTCGAGGAGATGGACGGGTCCCCCACCCGCTACGCCCGCCGCGTTTATCAGACCATCCACGCGCCCAAACGTCTCCCTCGTTTGTCCGACAAGGGATGCAACCGATGCCTCGTCGGTCACATCGGCCTGCACGGCAAGAAATCGAGCGTGCGATCCGGCATTCTCCCCCGCAACCTTGGAGACGTCGGCCACGTCCGCGCCGACGACATTCGATCCGTCGGCGAGCAGTCTCGTCGAGCAGGCCAGACCGATCCCCGACCCCGCTCCCGTGACTATCACCGTCTTTCCTCGGACTTCTCCCACCGCTTTCCTCCTAATCGCTCCTGTTCGAATACGGGGTCGAGGCCTAGCTCTAACTCACGTCTCCGGGCTACCGGAGATCACCCCGAGGTCACCCGGCAACCCGCGACGCCACCACAAGTCCCGACCTGTCGACAACTCGGTCTTTGCGGGGCGTTGCGGGGCGTTGCCGTCCGTTGCGGTCCGCGTTGCGGGGCGTTGCACAAAATGATAAGAGTTGTTCAATTGTCCTAGAGGTGGGACCGGGTCCTTGGCGCAAAGAGCAGGAGGGTATGTGAAGAGATGGCAGCATCGCGATCGAGCACGCTGATTCTCGAGGCCTCCCCGGTAGAGGTAACTCCCATCCAAGAACGCATCCTCGACGCCGCGGAGCGCTGTGCCGGACGATATGGCTTGAGGCGCTTTTCGATGTCCGACGTCGCAGCTCAAGCCGGCGTTTCCCGCGGCTCGGTGTACCTGCATTTCGGTGACCGGGCGGGACTGGTAGACGCCCTTCTCGAGCGGGTTGCCGCCGGTTTCGTGTCCGCCAGCCGTGATTCGGTGTGCCGCAGACGCACCCTCGCTGCCCAGGTCGGAGAAGCTGCGGTGTTCATACACCGGCACATGGGCGACCGAGGACTGACCCTCGCACTACCTGGCGAGGAAGAAAGCCTCATCGCGGTCCTATTGACCGCTCAAGCTGAACGCCTCGTCGAACAGTGGATCGAGTTCTGGCAGCCGCTCCTTCAAGAAGGAGCACAGCGCGGCGAACTACGTCCGGACCTTGACCACCGCCGAGCGGGCGAGTGGATCGTCCGGATGCTCATCTCGTTCGCCGTAATGCCCTCGGCTTGTGTGGACCTCGATGACGACTCGCAGATACGTGCATTTGTCCGAGATCATCTCGTCCCTGGGCTGGGAGATCATCTCGTACCTGAGTCCGGTGGCTCGAAACCCAGTCCCCCGTCTAGCAAAGGAGACGACCAGTGAGATTCGCATTGTTCTACGAGATTCCCGTTCCCGCTCCATGGGACGAGGGGAGCGAACACCGCGCTTATCAACGCGTTCTGGAGGAAGCGCTCGCCGGCGAGCGCTTCGGTTGGGACGCGTTCTGGACGGTCGAACACCACTTCCTGGACGAGTACTCCCACTGCTCGAACCCAGAGGTCCTCTACGGTGCGATCGCGGCCAGGACCGAGCGAATGCGACTCGGCTACGGCGTGAGGCTCATGCCCCAGCCCTACAACCACCCGGTTCGTACGGCCGAGTCGGTCGCTGTGCTCGACCTCATCTCCAACGGACGCGTTGACTTCGGAACCGGACGGTCCTCCACGAGAGCGGAGCTCGAGGGTTTCGGAATCGACCCCGCAAAGACGAGGGGCATGTGGCAGGAAGCGATCGAACACGTCGTCGGGATCTGGACTCACGACGAGTACGAATTCGAAGGAGAGTATTGGAACATGCCGCGTCGGAGGGTGCATC
>DASPVS010000208.1:0-5970 GCA_035622235.1 Acidimicrobiales bacterium
AAGGCTCGCTCGGGGCCTTCGTAAGCGTTCTCGAGGACGAGGCCCGGAAAGAGGCTGCGGAGGTCGACCGAAAGGTCGCCGCAGGCGAGGACCCGGGCCCGCTCGCGGGGGTACCGATCGCTGTGAAGGACAACCTCTGCACTCGAGGAATAACGACCACCTGCTCTTCGAGGATCCTCGCCCAGTGGCGACCCCCGTATGACGCAACTGTAGTGACACGAATCCGCGAGGCGGGCGCCGTCGTTGTTGGAAAGTCCAATCTCGACGAGTTCGCAATGGGCTCGTCCACTGAGAATTCTGCGTTCGGGCCGAGCAAGAACCCGTACGACACCGGTCGTGTGCCAGGTGGATCGAGTGGTGGATCGGCGGTCGCGGTCGCGTCGGGGATGACGCCGATCGCGCTCGGCTCCGAAACCGGAGGCTCGATACGCCAGCCTGCCGCGCTTTGCGGCATCGTAGGCATGAAACCGACTTACGGAACCGTTTCGCGCTATGGACTGGTGGCGTTCGCGAGCTCTCTTGACCAGATCGGGCCTCTGGCTCAATCGGTCGCAGACGCGGCGACCCTCTACGACGTGATCGCAGGACACGACCCGCTCGACTCGACGTCTCTCGACCGTCCATCGCCTCGTACGGCCGCGGGGTTAGGTGAGGGAGTAGGAAAGGTACGAGTAGGCGTGATCAAGGAATTGATCGAAGGGGTCGACGATGCGGTTGTTGCACGGGTCCGCGAAGCGGCCGAAGAGTTGCAACGGGCGGGGGCTGGTGTGGACGAGGTGTCCGTGCCGGAGCTCGGGTACGGGCTCCCCGCCTACTACCTGCTGGCGTCGGCCGAGGCCTCGTCCAACCTCGCCAGGTACGACGGGGTTCGCTACGGACTTCGGATCGACGCACCGAACGCCGAGGCGATGAACAGCGCGACGCGCGCGACCGGCTTCGGCGCCGAGGTCAAGCGCCGGATCATGTTGGGAACGTATGCGCTGTCCGCCGGGTACTACGACGCTTACTACGGACAGGCCCAACGGGTAAGGACGTTGATCATTCGAGCGTTTGCCCGAGCGTACGAGCGCTTCGACGTCCTTGTCGGCGCGACGTCTCCGGGAACCGCGTTCCCGCTGGGTTCAAAGGTGGACGACCCGCTCTCGATGTACTTGAGCGATGTTTGCACGGCACCGAGCAACCTTGCTGGTCACCCTGCTCTGAGCGTCCCGTTCGGTACAGACGAGCTCGGGTTGCCGGTAGGTGTCCAAGTCCTTGCTCCCGCTCTCGAGGAAGGGATCATGTTTCGCGTCGGTGCAGCGATCGAAGCTGCGGCTCCGCAGCTCCCTGCGCCGCGGGTCGGTGCGCGTGAAGATCTGAGGACATGATGTCGACGTGATGTCGCTGAAAACGACCCCGGAATGGGAGCCCGTCATCGGGCTCGAGGTCCACACCGAGCTCAAAACGGAGACGAAGCTGTTCTGTGGATGCCGAAACGCCTTCGGGGACGAGCCGAACACGAACATCTGTCCGGTCTGCCTGGGACTCCCCGGTTCCTTGCCGGTCCTCAATCTGAAGGCGGTCGAGTTCGCCATGCGCGTCGGCTTGGCACTCGGGTGCGACATCAAACCGTCCATTTTCCATCGGAAGAATTACTTCTACCCCGACATGCCGAAGGATTATCAGACCACTCAATACGACGAGCCGATCAACGTGAACGGGTGTCTGTTGCTCGCTGACGGGTCACGGGTAGGGATCGTTCGTGCACACATGGAAGAAGACACCGGCAAGACGACCCACGTCGGCGGCGGCGGCCGCATCCACGATGCTGATTACGCGCTGGTCGACTACAACCGGGCTGGGGTGCCACTCGTGGAGATCGTCTCGGCGCCCGACATCAGGTCCGCCACACAGGCACGCTTGTATGTCTCAGAGCTCAGGGCGATCCTCGTAGCCTCCGGCGCTTCTGACGGAAGGATGGAAGAGGGCTCATTACGTGTCGACGCGAACGTGTCGTTGCGTGCGGCAGGGACCGAAACCTTCGGCACGCGTTGCGAGATAAAGAACCTGAACTCGCTCCGGTCGCTATCGAGAGCGATCGAGTACGAGATCGTCAGGCAGACCGAGATCCTCGACGCGGGTGATCAGGTGGTCCAACAGACCCGTCACTGGGACGAGGAGGCTGGTCGTACCGTGGGGCTGCGCTCGAAAGAGGAGGCGTTCGACTACCGGTATTTCCCTGAGCCCGACCTCGTTCCGGTGGTTCCAGACTTCGCCTGGCAGCATGCAGTCGGCGCGGAGCTAGGGCCCATGCCGGCCGAAAGGCGGGAGCGGCTAATCGCCCTGTTCGACGGTGAAGAAGTCCCTTCTGCCCGCATCGAGCAGATAAACACCGTGGTGGAACACGGGCTCGATCCACTTGTCACCTATGCCGCAGAGGGCGATGTGCCGCCCGCGCTCGCCCTTGCTCGAACTGCGAATGAAGCAGCGTCGGATCTCGAAGGTGCCCGAACGGTCGACAAGGACTCGTACACGGCTCTTTTGAGGCTCGAGAACGACGGCACCTTGACATCGAAGCAGTCGAGGGAAGTGCTGGCTGAGCTATTGCGGCGAGGGGGAGATCCTCGCGAGATCGCTCGGAGAATGGGATTCGAGACGCTCGGCACCGACTCGACGGCCAAGGCCGTCGCCGAGGTGATCGAAGCGAACCTCTCGGAGTGGGCCCGTTATCTCGAAGGAGACGACAAGCTTTCGGGCTTCTTCACCGGCCAGGTGATGAAGGCGACCCGGGGAAAAGCGAACGGCAAGGCGGTTGTCGCCGAGCTTCAGCGCCTCCGTGCTCAAAAAGGAATCGACTGAGCGGGAGCGGCCTCAAGCTCTCGCGCGGCCCGCGAGTTGCGGTTTCCTGAGCCTCAGTTTGGCCGCCAGGCCCCTCGAGCACTCCGGCCGGATGTTTATTTTTGGGTGCTTATAGCCCGAGTGGCGCTTGTGGCGCAGTTTTCCACAGGCGGTCGCCACAAGCGCCACAAGCGACATAAGCAACGAATTTCTTTATCCCGTGTCCACCCTGACGGACGTCACCTGAGCGAAACCGTTACAACCGCCTGAGACCGTCTCCGGATGGTGTTGAAAACGATCATGACCCCCGGAAATTTGCTTCGTCCCAGGCGCTTTCCTCCACCGCCCGAAGCACGCGAGAAGATCTACGAGATCGAAGCGGTGCTCATCAACGATCTCGGCGACGTCGAACGCCGGATGCTGGAGCTGACGGAAAGACGACACGATCTGATCAGAGAACTGACTCGTTGTCGTGATGCCCTCGGCGGAGCCGCATCGCCGCTCAGCGGTCATACCCCATTTCCCAACGAATTGGCCCCGTCCGATGCTGTGCGCCTCGATATTCAAGGCCGGCAACTTCGTGAAGTAGCAGCCAGGGTTCTTCGCGCCGCTCCCTGGCCGATCACGTTGGCCGAATTGCGCCGCTCGATCGAGTTGCTCGGATTCGAAGTTCCCGACCCCCCCTCTATGCGCCTGTCGAACGCACTTAGGCCGGAGATCGCGTGCGGGAGCGTCGTGAGATACGGCAGAGGGCTCTTGGGCCCGCCGGGAGTGCCGCACTCACGACTCTGGGCTTCGATGTTCGCCACGATGACCAGGGCGAACCCGCATGCCGATGGATTCGCCATAGCCTGACCCTTGTGAAGTCACCTTCGACGTTCAGCCACACCGGACCGCGGCCGAATTCAGACGGAGGCTCCGACGTCGTGTGGCCGATCCGCAGGTCGTGGTTCGTCAGGCAGGCCTTGGGGTCGGTTGCCCGAGTTTGTCTGGCTCTGCTCGCCGTGTGTGCGGTCATCACCCTTCTCTTTGTAGCCGTGCTCGGCCATCCCCTCTTCTGGAGCATCGTCGGCGTGATGTTCGCCGCCGTCCCACTCGCGGTCCTTTTGGTCGTTGCGAGTCTCCATGCTCGTGGCGCGGTCGTCGCCGGAAGAAATCGAGTCGGCGTCCGTGTCCTGCGGCGGTGGCGCCTCATCGATCTCGGTTCGGTCCGGGTGGTGCGCTTGGTTCCCGACGATCCCTACGGGCCTTCTCGCCGCGACTACGGCGCGTCGTCCGTAAGTCCGATCGTGTTGCCCGAAGGACTACCTAAAGGCGTTTCAACCGAAAGTGCAATCGACGCGGAATCGAGCGAGCCTCTCGGCGACGGCTGATCCCCTCTACATCTAGTCTTTCGAAGATGGCCGACGATTCGCAGCGAACATCGGTGCCTGGCGATGGCGCGCACGGCATGAAGATCCGCAGCTATGAGGTGACCGATGGTCCCACGAGGGCACCAGCTCGGGCCATGCTTCGCGCAGTTGGCATGACCGATGACGATTGGGACAAGCCTCAGGTCGGAGTGGCCTCGTCTTGGAACGAGGTGACCCCTTGTAACTTGACGCTCGACCGGTTGGCGGACCGTGCCAAGGAGGGAGTTCGGGCTGCGGGCGGTTACCCGATCGAATTCGTGACGATCGCTGTCTCCGACGGCATTTCCATGGGTCACGAGGGAATGCGCGCTTCGCTCGTTTCCCGGGAGCTGATCGCAGATTCGGTCGAGACGATGGTCCACGCCGAGCGCTTCGACGCCGTTGTGACCCTCGCGGGATGTGACAAATCCCTACCGGGAATGCTCATGGCGGCTGCGCGACTCAACCTGCCCTCGGTGTTCCACTACGGGGGATCGATCCTGCCAGGCCGCGCCCGGGATCAGGCGCTCGACATCGTGAGCGTCTTCGAGGCGGTCGGGGCGCACGCGGCTGGCGCTCTCACTGACGAAGAGCTGTCGTTGATCGAGCACAACGCTTGTCCCACGGCCGGTTCGTGCGCCGGAATGTTCACCGCCAACACGATGGCGTCTGTCGCCGAGGCATTGGGGATGTCACTGCCCGGTTCGGCATCGCCCCCCGCGGTGGACAGGCGAAGGGACGATCTTGCTTACGAATGTGGCCGCGCCGTCATCAACCTGCTCGCCAAGAACATCCGTCCGCGCCAGATAATGACCAAGGAGGCGTTCGAAAACGCCATTGCGGTGGTGATGGCGCTCGGCGGCTCCACCAACGCGGTTCTCCACCTGCTGGCGATCGCCAACGAGGCGAGCGTGGACCTCGTTCTCGACGACTTCAATCGTGTCGCCGAGAGGGTTCCGCACATCGCCGACACGAAACCCCACGGCAAGTACCACATGGCCGACATCGACAGGGTCGGAGGGGTCGCGGTAGTGATGCGGGAGCTTTTGGAAGGCGGCTTTCTGCACGGAGAGTGCTTGACCGTCACCGGACGGACGGTCGCCGAGAACCTCACCGCCATGGATCCGCCGGCGCCGGACGGGGAGGTCATTCACGGACTGTCGAACCCGATTCACACCGACGGAGGGATCGCCATCCTTTCCGGTTCCCTCGCTCCCAAAGGATCCGTCGTGAAGGTAGCGGGCATCGACAGCGGAAGCTTCGAGGGTCCCGCGCGGGTATTCGACGGCGAACAGGATGCCCTTGACGCGATCCTGGCAGGCGCGATCGAGCCCGGGACCGTTCTTGTCATCAGGTACGAGGGCCCCAAAGGTGGGCCGGGGATGCGGGAGATGCTGGCTGTGACGGGTGCCATGAAGGGAGCAGGTCGGGGAAGCGACTGCGCGCTCGTCACCGACGGGAGATTCTCCGGGGGAACGCACGGTCTTTGCGTCGGTCACCTCGCCCCCGAGGCGGTGGACGGTGGTCCGATCGCGTTCGTCGCCGACGGCGATCCAATTCGGATCGAGGTCGGGTCGAGGAGCATCGACCTGTTGGTGGATGATGAGCGGCTCGCTGAGCGCCGTCGGCGCTGGAAGCCGCCTGAGCCCCGTTACACGAGCGGAGCATTGGCCAAGTACGCCCGGCTGGCGACCGGTGCCGATAGAGGAGCGGTCACAGAACCGTGAGTCATGGCGACGTCTGTCGTCACGCCAATCGTCGC
>DASPVS010000209.1:0-8854 GCA_035622235.1 Acidimicrobiales bacterium
TCCACGGTGGCTCTCACCGCAGACGAATGAGGACCGGATCGACAAGGATGAGTGAGCGTTCTCGTTGTGGTAGGGATGCAGTGTGTCAGCCGGGACCACGGCAGGTCGAACGCAGGTAGGACGAACGCAAGCGGTCCTCGCCCTTCTCGATGAGCACGATCCGGCGGAACCCGCCGAAAAGTCCGCGCTCGAGCGCATCCGAGTCGAGCTGGAACGCTTGGAACACCCCTTCGACGAGAGCGCCGACCCCGTGCACGTGACCGCATCGGCGGTCGTCGTGGGAAGTCGCGGGACGTTGCTGCATCTGCACAAGCGGCTGGGGCTGTGGCTGCAACCCGGCGGGCACATCGAAACAACAGAGTCTCCCGACTGCGCCGCGATTCGCGAGGCCCGCGAGGAGACCGGCATCGACGTCGTCCACATCGCCGGCGGACCCGATCTGATCCACGTGGACGTCCACGAAGCGGCGAGGGGTCACACGCACCTGGATCTCCGTTATCTAGCGTCTGCTCCCGACGTCGACCCCCGGCCACCGGGCGACGAGAGTCAGGCCGTGCGCTGGTTCTCGTGGGAGGAAGCATTTCGTGTCGCTGACGATTCGCTCGCGGCTGCACTCAAGGCCGCTCAGCGGGAGATCGCCTGACGTGTCAGAAAGCGGGACGCCCGGCTCCGGCGAGGAGCGTCTCGCACACCTTCTCGAGGTGCAGGACCACGACACCGCTGTCGACCAGCTTCGCCATCGCCAAGCCACGATGCCAGAGCGTGTAGAGCTGAGACAGGTGGAAGCAGTCGTGGCTTCGATTTCGGAGCGCTTGTCCAAGCTCCAGGGCGAACGCGACGAGCTGTCCTTGCGTCAGTCAGCTCTCGAGGAGCAGATCGAGGCGAGCCGAAAACGAAGGTCCGAACTGGAGAAACGCATGTACGGGGGCCAGATCGCTGCCGCTCGGGACCTGCAAGCGATGGATGACGAGACGCGGCACCTGGGCCGGCACGTGTCGGAACTCGAGGACCGAGAGATCGAAGTGATGGAAGCGCTCGAGCCGCTCGATTCGGAGTTGGCGTCCGCAAACGCGGAGCGGAGCGAGCTCGAGGGTCGGGCTGTCGTTCTTCGGCAGGCCATTTCCGAATCGGGGGCGGAATTGGAGACAGCGATCGACGAAGAAATGAAAGCGCGCAACGTCGCGGCGTCTGCAGTGCCCGACGAACTTATCGCGAGATACGAAAAGCTGCGCGCCAAGTTGGGGGGAACCGGGGCTGCTCGCCTTGTCGGTAACTCGTGCAGTGGGTGTCACCTAACCCTTCCGGCCATGGAGGTCGACAGGATAAGGAAGATGGCGCCCGACGCAATCATCACGTGCGATCAGTGCGGCCGGATCCTCGTCCGTTAGTTGAGTTTGGTGCGAACAATCCGTTTTGCCGATGCGAACCGCGCGTTGGTGCGAACGCAACCTAGGTCTCCTCATTCCGGAACAGGGCGACTGGTCGGTCGAACGTGCTAGTTCTCGTCCGTCACGGGGAATCGGAGGGAAATGCGGCGCGGCTACTGCTCGGGAGGCTCGAGTCGCCGCTTACGGATGTGGGCCGTGCACAGGCGACAGCAGTCGCGAAGGAGCTGGGTCAGAGCGGGCAGATCGGACAGCTGATCAGCTCGCCGCTCGGACGCGCCCTCAAGACAGCGGAGATCCTCGCTCGAGGCATGGAGGTCGCTTGTGGCATGGAGGTTGCTCGTGGCATTCAGGTTGAAGTCGACCCGCGGTGGATCGAGGTCGATTACGGGGAGTACGACGGAGCCCGTCTTGCAGAAGTGCCTCACGAGGTCTGGCAAAAGTGGAGGGCGGACACTAGTTATCGCCCACCTGGGGGAGAAAGCCTCGCCGACGTGGGGAGGAGGGTTCGCTCAGCCTGTGAAGAGTTGTTCGCCGCCAAGGACTCCCGCGCGCGCTCTGGCGAGGACGTGGTGGTCGTAAGTCATGTTTCTCCGATAAAAGCCGCTGTCGCGTGGGCCCTGGGACTCAGTGATTCCTCGGTTTGGCGTCTATATCTCGCGACGGGTTCTGTCACTCGCATCGCTTGGGGGGTCGATGGCCCCGTGTTGCACGCATTCAACACCGTGCCGCCAAGCTGAGGGCGCTTGTTTCCGGCTGGGCCCTTTGGCTCCGTGCCGACCCTTTTATCTCGGCTGAGGCCGTTTGCTCTCAGCATGGACCGACTGTCTCCGGCGGCGGGTCCTTGACACGTTTGCGGCTCGAGTACCACAGTTCAGGCCACAACAAGTGTTGGGTGCCAAGTCCGCCCAATCTGACTCGACGGAGGAAACATGAGCTCCACGGCCAGCTTGATCACTCTCCTTGCGACTGTAGCGTTCGTGCTCATTTGCATCGCGATCGGCATGCGCATCTGGGGAGAGGATCCCGCGTGACGCTACGGCGCGGGGGCATGACCTTCCGCGCAACGGACCCCGAAGGGGCCCACGACCGCTGAGTGCTCGACGCCCGCGTCGAGAATGGTGCGATCCCCTTCCTCCAGATGTATGTCACCGTTGTCGGTTTGAAATGTAATCGATCCCCGGAGACAGCAAAGAATCTTCTTGTAGTCGTGGGAGTGTTTGGCATAGGTGTAGTTGGGGCCGTTCTCCCAGACCGAGACCGGAACCCCCGCTATCCGCATCTCGTCGAGGAACCCTTTATTAGCCATCTACTCCACCTGGGTCGTTTACCCGTCGTCCACGTTGGGGCGACCTTCGACTTCGAACGTGGCGCGGCGCTTGGCCATTTCATCCCGGTATTCGGGAAAGTACTTCGAAATGACGTCGAGGCTGAAGCGGCGGAGGATCGACCTCGCCGGTTCTCGTTCGAGCAGGAAGACGAACGATTCCCGAACGAACCTCGTCTCGTCGACCGGTCCGGCGAAAGAGTCGATCATCTCCCTGGGGATCGTCACTTCGTGACGAGTTGCACCCGAACCGCTGTCGACCGTCACGTCGAAAACGCCGTCGGACCGCTTCGTCACCGCGATGTCGTTCACGGGTCCGCCTTCGTCATCTGAAAGATTCGCCGACTCTCACGAAGGAGAGTTTCGCGGGTAGCAACCGGTGGAAGAGCGATACCGAGGTCGCCTGTCGGGCTCTCTCCCTAGAACGACGAGCTCTTCGTCTCCGGGTCTCGCGCACTGAAGGGCAAGCAGCGTCATGAAAGCGAAGAAGACCCATGGCACTTCCATGCCGAAGACCAAACGCGTGAACAGGCAGAGAAGAGCGAGCGCCGAGATGAAGATTCCCACGCGCCGAACGACCGCGATCGCAAGGTGGACTCGAGCCCGCCTGCGTTCAGATGGCCACGCCGCCTCGAGAACATCGTCAACCGTCGCGTTCGAGGGATCGACAAACTGCACAACCCCGGTATACGCCTTCACTCGATGCGTCGCTAGCCTTTGCGGGCCCGGATTGCTACGCCGCTCGGCCGCCGTCCGTATGGCCCAGCCCGCACGCAGGTTGCCCCGCCCTCACGCAGCTTGCCCCGCCCGCACGCAGCTTGCCCGGACGCAGGTTCAGACCGGTGCTTCGACCGTGAGCGCAGGCTCGCGCGACGGGGGAAGATTGTCGTACAGATCGGTGACAAGCTCGTTGCGACGGCCCCTGTGAGCGGGTTCGTCCCAGAGATTTCGCCACTGGAGCGGGTCCTCCGCCAAGTCGTAGAGCTCGCCCTCGGTCCCTTCGTAGAGAGGACCGGCTTCGTAGGCCGTGCACACCCAACCGTCACGGTAGATCGACCTCAGCTTCATCCCGATCTGGTCGAACTGGCTGTCCCATTCTGTTATCACCCGCTCGCGACCGGACCCGGGCTCGGTAGGGAGCTCTGAGCCCTGGGCCCACTCGGGCGTGTTCAAGCCTGCGATCGCGCAGAACGTCGGTGCGAGGTCCAAATGTCCGACCGGTTCGTCGATCACAGCGGGGCCCGTCACTGATACCGGGGCGGGACGCCAGATGAACGGCACACGCATGAGAGCGTCGACGTGGTACGGCCCTTTGAAAAGGAGCCCGAAGTCTCCCTGCAACTCCCCATGGTCCGTGGTCAAGAACACGTCTGTGTACGGTCCCCAACCGCGGGCCGTGACCTCTTTCAGCACCCGCCCAATCGCCTCGTCGATGAGCTCGTTCTCGACGTGCACGAGCGCGTTGACCTCGCGGACCTGATCGTCAGTCATCTTCGAGGGGACGAAGCCCGCGGGTCCTCCCTCGACGTTGCGGAAGCGACCTTCGTACCAGTCGAGCCAGTGATGCGGCTTCTGCGACAGGATCTCAGCGGCCTTTTCGCGCGACTTCGGGTGTCCGTCGGGCAGGTCCAGGTCGCGCCAATCGAGCCGACGTCGGACCTCGTCTACTGGTGGGTCCCAAGGATGGTGAGGGTCCGGGAAGCTCATCCAACAGAACCAGTCGTCCTCGGCGTCGAGCGACTGGAGCCATGAGATCGTGCGGTCCGCGACCCAGTCCGTGTGGTACATGCCGCGTGGGATCGGGTTGTGCTTGACCTCCGGCGCGTCGGTGTCACCACCGCCTTCGTCGTTCAGACCGAGGCTGATCATCGAGATGAGCGGATAGTAGGCAGACGTCCATTCGGGCCCGTTCTTCTCGAGCCATTTGTCGTAGTGCCACTGACGGAGATACCCGTGCATCGCGAGCTCCAAATGCTCGAATCCCCGGTACGGCCCCGTCGAACCTTCGCTCGCCATGACGTTCTCGGCCCACTTCCGCTCGCGATCCATTCCCGGCTGGAAGTGGGCCTTTCCTATGAGAGAAGTGCGATATCCGGCTTTGTCATGGAGATGGCCGGCCACCGAAGGTGCGTCGAGCGGCAGCGGGATGCCGTTTGCGACCACACCATGGGTCCTCACGTACTGTCCCGTTATCATCGTCGAGCGGGCAGGCATGCATACCGTGTTCTGGTTGTATGCCCTTCGGTAGAGAATCCCCTCTCGTGCGAGTCGGTCTGCGACAGGCGTGCGCGCGACGGTGTTCCCGGTGCATCCGAGCGAGTCATAGCGCTGCTGATCGGTCGTTATAAAAAGGACTTTGCGGCCCATTCCCGCGCGTCCGCCGTTCACGCGGAGCGGTTTAGGTGAATGAAGTCCCGCACCGCGCTAGCGAGGACTTCGGGCTGGTCCTCTTGGAGAAAGTGCCCGGCATCCTTGATCGTGGTGTGGTCCTGGCCTTTCGTGCCGGGAACGAGATCGAGGAAACGGCGATCCGCGCCACGCGTTATCGCGTCACCGTCGCTGAAGGCACAGAGAAACGGGCGCTCGAACTCAGAAAGAGACTGCCAAGCTCGGCGGTTGGCTTCCGAAGCAGGATCGTTCGGTCGCGAGGGGACGAGGAGCGGAAACTGTCGGGCGCCTTCTTTGTAGGACTCGTCTGGGAACGGAGCGTCGTACGCGGCTACGACTTCGTCGGAGAACTTGTGGTTGGACCCGCCCGAAACGATCCGACCGATGTGCATCTCCGGCACCTCTTGCGAGAAGCGTTGCCACGCGAAAAATGCCTCGGTCTGCTTGTCGTCTCCGGTAGGAAGGCCAGTGTTCGCGGCTACGACGCGTCGGAACCGGTCCGGGTGCTCCGCCACGAGGCGCAGACCTATGAGCCCGCCCCAGTCCTGGCCCACGAGCGTGAGGTCGGAGAGGCCGAGCGCGTCGAAAAGCGCTGCACGCATCCACTCGACATGGCGCGCGTACGTGTAGTCGTTGCGGTCGGCCGGTTTATCCGACCGTCCGAAGCCCACGAGATCGGGGGCGATGACCCTGAATTCGGAGTCTGCGAGGTTGGTGATCATCTTCCGGTACAGGTAGGACCACGATGGCTCGCCATGTAGCAGGAGAACGATCTCCTCGGCGTGCGTCGGCCCCGCATCTACATAGTGGACGCGCAGGCTCTTGCCGTTACCGTCGCCTGCGCCGTCGCCGGTGGGGACCTGGACGTAGTGAGGTTCGAAGTCGTAGTCGGGAAGAGAGACGAATCTCTCGTCCGGGGTACGAAGGATCTGCATCAATTACCTCGCGTTTGATCTGTTGCTCTGTGGTCGTGTGCCATCGAGTCCACGATCTCGGTCGCTCGCTCGATTTCGTCGGCGTCAACGTTGAGGATCGTCCAGAAGAGGAGGGCCATCGTTCGCGAGGCGTCGTCAGGCTCGCGTCCCAGGTCTCGCAATTGCTCCCACGTTTCCCACGAGCCGGCCACGTCCAATGCGTCGAGGATCCTCCGTCGTGATTCGTTCTCCAATTTCTCGAGCTCGAGCGCGAACGCGTGCTCGAGCCCTTGATGTAGCAAGTTTCGGCCCAGCTCGAGTCCCTCGCGCAGCGTTTCCGAGTTGTGCGCGGCCAGATTGACTGCCCGCCTGACCGGGGAGATCTCCTCGAAGATGCGGGAGCGCCTCTCCACTACGAGGCGTATCCGTTCGGAAAGGGGGCCGGAGTTCGGTAGGGGCGTGATCGTCGACATCTGCTTTTCGAGCTGGATCGATGCCGCTCGTTGCAACACGGCTTCCATGTCCTGGAAGTGGTGGAACACGAGCCTCGGAGAGACACCTGCGCGCTCGGCGACCCGCTTGGAGGTGGGCTGTAGGTCCCCTTCGGCGACGAGCTCGAGCAGCGCTTCCGCCAACGCCGCTCGGGCCCGACCGCCACGCGCCAGCCTGCCGTCCTCCCGGACGGTGGGGGGGTGCGCTCGGGGGACCGGAACCGGCACGGCTGACACCTCTAAAGTTAAGAGAAGTTGCAGATGTGGTGCAATAACCAAATTGCACTCTGGCTGCAATTAATGTCCAGATCCTTGGACGGTCAAGCTCCTGAAACCCTAGGACCGTCGGACTCCTGGGGCACCGGCTGTCTCGTGCGGACTCTCTCGCTCCGGCTGTGCCTCCGGCGGTCTCGTGCCGGGTGTCTTGGGCTCGGTGGTCTCTTGCCCGGTGTCTCGGGCCGGATGTCTTGTGCTCGGTGGTCTCTTGCCCGGTGTCTCGGGCCGGATGTCTTGTGCCCGCGGAGCGCCCGATACGGACCCTGCGTGATCGCCTCAGGTGTCGAACCGACTCACGAACGAGCGTAGCTCGCCCGTGGAATGGCGGCGGTGCTCTTCGAATATGCGGTCGTATCCCGTGTGGCGGATGAGCCAGTTTCCGTCGTTTTTTACGTACTCGTCGGTGTAGAAAGCGGTCCCGGCGATTACGAGGTCGGCTTCCCGGATGATCACCCGGTCTTCCAAGTACCACACGCCCTTAGCCGTTCCGTCGGCGGTGAGCCCGATCTCCGGGTGATGCCCGTGGTGCATGGTGACGATGCCGGCGTTTCCGAGAGACCGTTCGAGAAAAGCGACGATCTCAGCTCTGCCACGTTGCGAAAGGTTGCCTGAATCGTAAGCGGTCGTCGCGTCGTCCACGAAAAGCTCGCCGAGGTCCCGGAACTTCTTCGTGTCCAAAAGGCGGAAGTATCGGTGTTTGAGTCGGCAAATTGCGTCGACATCTTCGATATCCACAGGCCCTCCGTTCAGGAGCCGCCAGTGTAAGCGTTGCAGGTTCGTCCCGACGCTATGAAGACGTCGCTACGAGCCGGACGCTATGAGGACGTCGACGGCGAAGTTGTGACCGAGTAATCGGCCGAGCTCGACGAGCTCACAACCACCGGGTTCGTCGGTCGTCTGCGTCCGCGCATACGCAGGCGCGTAGGGGACGATCCGTATGGACGCTGGCCCCGCGCCGCCCGCAGCCGGCGTCGGTCACGAGCGCTCGTTCCCGCCCAGTAGCCGACGAGCGCAGGATCGGTCAGGGCGAACTCGAGGCACTGTTCGCGGACACCGCACGAAGCACAGAGCTGGACCGCTTTTGAGGTGGGCACACGTCGATCCGCGATGAACGTAGACACGGGCTCTCCCCGGCAAGCGGCCTCAGACTGCCAATCCGGCCTCCGGAAAAGATCGGCGATGGGCGGCTGATCGCCCGCGTGCGGCGTCATGAGCCACAAAGCGAGGGCCTCGGTTCCCACCTCGGAGGCTTCGGTTTCGTCCCTGCGAGTGTTCGAAGCTGCGATAGTCATCCTTAGTGTCCTCGGCTTCGGCGGCGGCCGGCTTGAGGCAATGGAGGCGACGTTGCGAGAAGTTTCCTCGAAGGGCGACGGAACGTGAGATAAGAGGCCGAATTCGGCCGTTCGTCGACGCTGTGCGTACTGGGTCAGGTGAGAATCAGGAACGGCCTGGGCTATATCCCCAAGCTGGATTCCGTTCTATTGATGGTTTCAGCGACCACCCGAATGCTGATCACCCGAATGCTGATCGCCCGAGTCGCGATGGTGGTGGTGGCCGCCCTTTGAGTTATGGGATTGTGCTCCGGAGCTGGATCCCTTTCCGTGTCCGCTCGAACCGGACTTCTTGTCCCCTCCTGACGCCCCTGATTTTCCGGAGTTCCCGGTCTTTCCTGACCCCCCGGACTTGTTATTGGAAGGCGACGAGCTCGAGGTCGTGCCAGTCGGCCCGGTCGTAGATGCCGGTTCCTTCAGCTCGGACACGGGGTCGAGGCCGATCGTGGTCGTGGTCCCTAAGTCATGAACGATCGCCGCGACGTACGGATTGAGGGTGGTCGTGGTCGAGGACTTGGAGTTTTTGCCGGCGGCCTGGCCCTGAAGCGATCCGTGACTGCACGCAGAGGCGACCACTCCCGTCAGAGCGACCCCCGCCAACACCTTGCCCACCCTTTTCCACCGTTCGACGATGGCCATCGATGCGTTGACCCCCCCCAAAGTCCCCCCCGGACCTTTACAGGCTAACCATCTCCCGCCCGGAGTGCATCAGCAACCCTCAGTGATTTCGCCCTGTACTGGT
>DASPVS010000210.1:0-5170 GCA_035622235.1 Acidimicrobiales bacterium
GCGGTTGGCGTAAAAGGTGCCGGCCCGATCGACTACACACATCACTAACCGACCCTTCACTGACCAACCCGTCACCAACCGACCCTTCAATAGCCGACTTCGAACATGGCGCGAGTCCTCGTAACTCGCAAGGTTCCCGACGGTGGGCTCGATCCGTTGGTGAACGCGGGCCACGAGCTCGTCCAACGCGACGACGACATCGCCTGGACAATCCCCGAGCTCGTAGAGGTCGCCCCGACGGTCGACGGAATCGTCTGCCTTCTCACCGATCGCGTCGACGCGGAGGTGCTCGACGCAGGTGCTGAGGGAAAGTTGCGAGTGGTCGCGAACGTCGCAGTCGGTTTCGACAACATCGACGTCCGACAAGCGGCTCGTAAAGGGATAGTCGTCTGTAACACCCCGGGGGTTCTCGACGACACAACGGCGGATCTCGCCTTCCTCCTGATCCTCGCCGCCTCGCGCCTGGCCTCCACGGCCGAATCAGATCTGCGCTCGGGAAAATGGCCCGGTTGGGGCATCAACCAATACTTGGGTCAGGACGTGTTCGGCGCGACCCTCGGACTCGTCGGCTTCGGTCGCATCGGCAGGGCCGTAGCACACCGAGCACGCGGGTTCGACATGCACGTTCTGCACAACACCCGGACTGACACCGGTGAGCCGGGCTATGTGGCCGATCTCGACCAGATGTTGAGACAGTCCGATTGCGTGAGCCTGCATGTTCCTTTGACCGAGGAGACGAGGCACCTGATCGACCGCTCCAAGCTGCGGCTAATGAAACCGTCCGCAGTGCTCGTAAACGCGTCTCGTGGACCCGTGGTCGACGAGGAGGCCCTTGCCGAAGCGCTCGAGGAAGGGACGATCTTCGCGGCGGGACTCGACGTGTACGAACGCGAGCCGACCGTCAACGCTCGACTTCTTGCCGCGCCAAGAACCGTCCTGTTGCCCCACATCGGCAGCGCGACGCGCCGCACGCGCACACGGATGGCACAGATGGCGAGCGAAGGAGTTTGCGACGTGCTCGCAGGCAGGCCGCCGGCGCACCCTGTTGCCTAGGGTTACCTGGGCGGCGCGAGCAGGGAACAGGCCGCCAACTAATTCCCGTGCCGAGCAACGAGCGAGCCGTCGAGGCCGAGCAGCTCAAGGGTCGTCGATCCCGAGCGCAGCGCGTCGAACAGCTTGACCTCCTTTTGAGCTCTCGCACGCCCGGCGTCGAGAACGCCGTGCAGGGCAGACGCCGGGATGACCACCACACCGTCCTCGTCACCGACGACCCAGTCGCCTGCACTCACTTCGACCCCTCCGACGTTCGCGCGCGTCCCGACTTCCCCCGATGCGGTCTTCGTCGCGCCACGAAGCGCGACACCGGCGGAGAACACCGGAAAACCCAACGTCTCCAAAGCAGCGGTGTCCCGGACGCACCCGTCTATGACCAGTCCCCTCAGCCCTCGCGAAAGAGCCGCTGTGGCGAGGACCTCCCCCCAATACCCCCGCTCGGGCAAGTCACCGACGTCAGCTACGAGCACACTTCCCGGAGATGCGTGCGCGACACCGACGTGGATCGCCAGGTTGTCCCCCGGGCTGCAGCGGACCGGGTATGCGGGCGCCGCGACCCTCGCCCCACGCCAAACGGCCCTAATCCTGGGCTTCATCGGGTTGCCGCCAGCCTCTCCCAGTGTCGCAGCACCGAGGTCGAGAAGCTCAAGGCTGTCGGCGTTGAGCTCAGCCGGAGCGGGATGAGTTCGTCGCGGTGATGTCTCTGGCTGGGTCATGCATCAACTCCGATTGTCATGCATCAACTCCGGTTCGGGGTCTTCGATCACAAATTAGGAGGCCGTGGGTAACTGCTTACTATCTGGTCTGACTCACTTAGTTGCCATCTGTCTCTGTTGGCCTGTTCGTCTTGGCTCGTACTGTTCTGCTGCAATGCGTGGCTGGTAGAACGCGAGGTGTGGCAATACATGGGTACTTTGCCATCAAGCCTTCAGGATGCCTCATATGACTCAATAAAGCTGCGTTGGCGTTGGGCAACAGTTTTGCAAATCGCGAGATTGGCACCTTGTACCAATGAGAGAATCGGTGGCTGAAGCGTGATTGAACGCAGCCGAACGGGGGTATGAACCGAACCAGAACTCCCGAAAGGACGACTGCTGGAACAGCAGGCTGCGGGGAGGAAGTCGCGGTATCCCCCGCCAGCCGTTGCTTCCGGGCTCCGCAGCCTGCTGTTTCCGCAGGAAGCGTCTTGGCGGGACCGACACTTGGCATACTCGGACGCTGTGGCTACGAGCGATCGTTCTGAAAGTGTCGACGTGTCGGCTTTGCGCGAACTGATTCGCGATATTCCCGACTACCCGAGCCCCGGAGTCGTGTTCAAGGACATAACCCCTGTCCTCGTCAACGCAGCCGGTTTGGCAGCGGCCGTTCGCGAGCTCTCCAACCCGTTTCGCGGTCGCGTCGACATCGTCGCAGCGATCGAAGCGCGGGGATTCATTCTCGGCGCTCCGGTGGCCTTGGAACTCGGCGCGGGCTTCGTTCCGCTCCGAAAGTTGGGCAAGCTCCCCGGTCCTACGGTCGCGGTCGACTACGCCCTCGAGTACGGAGAGGCGACGCTCGAAGTTCACGTGGATGCCCTCGACCGTGACCTACGCGTTCTCATCGTCGACGATGTCGTCGCGACCGGAGGAACCGCACAGGCTGCCGTGAACCTCGTTCAGCGCGCAGGTGCCGAAGTCGTCGCGTTGAGCGCTCTGTTGGAGATCGAGGCACTCGGAGGACGTAGACGCCTCGTGGATATCTGCGTCCATACCGTCCTTACTGCCTGATCGAGCGAGCCGTCGCATTCTCGCCGCTTCCCGCCAGGTCACGGGGACAGCCCCCATTTCCACGGCACGACGCCGATATTCCTCGGTGACGTCGTAGTGGTCGCGTCGGGGATCACTTCGGTGGCCTTGGAAAGCCCGGCGAGGCAAACCGAGGCGTTCAGCGAACAAATGGAGCTCCTCGGTACTGTCCGCCGTGAGATGCGACCACCTGCCGGTCACGGGCCCCACCGTCGCTAGCTGACGCCAATCGTCGACGTAGACGGTCATCCGGATCGAAGCCGTCACCCGACGGTGGCGATCCCACCGTCCACCGGGAGCACTGCGCCGGTGACGTAAGACGCGGCACGCGAGGCCAGGTAGATCGCGGCTCCCGCCATGTCGTCAGGCCGCCCGATCCGTTTCATCGGCGCCGACGCTGCGATCTGATCGCCGAACGCTTCGAGAGTGGCAGCCATCATTTTCGACTCGAACGGTCCCGGAGCAATCGCATTTACCGTTACAGCGGGCGCAAGACGTTTGGCGAGGTGTCGCGTCAGCTGATGGACGGCCGCCTTCGAAGCAGAGTACGAGTAGGTCTCGAGGCTGGGCACATGGATGCCGTCGATCGATCCGATGTTGATGACCCTCGCTGGATCGTCACTGGTCGATGCCGCCTTCAAAAGGGGTAGCAGGAACTTTGTGAGGTGGAACACTCCTTTTACGTTCAGGTCGAGCACTCGGTTCCACGCGGCGTCGTCGAACTCCTCGAGCGGCGCTCCCCACGTTGCTCCTGCGTTGTTCACGAGGATCTCGAGCTTCTCTTCGCGACCGGCGACTTCGCCAGCAAGGTCTTGGCAACCCTGCTCGGTCGACAGGTTCCCCGGAAGCGAGATGCACGAGCCGAACCTCCCCAGCTCCTGGGCGACGGACTCGCACGCGTCTGAGTTGCGAGACGAGACGTAGACCTTCACGCCCGCTCGGACGAAGCCGGTGGCGATCATCTTGCCTATTCCGCGCGAGCCGCCTGTAACGAGCGCAGTCTTGCCCGAAACTTCGAACAGATCGCTCACCACATCTTTCCTTTCATCTCGTCCTCTCGGTCATCGTGTCGGCTCCGCTTCGGCGACTTTGTCGGATATCTGGATATGGGCGACTCCTCCGGGTGGTGCATCCAACCGAAACGGCCGCGTTCCGGCCGGGACCCTATCGCTGTTCCGTTCACGTTCGCCTCGGTCTTACAGCCCGTCGATACCTTCCTTCCATGTCGCTGCATAGGTCCACACGTTTACCAAATCGATTGTCGCGGTCGGCCGTATTGATCGTTCTCTCGTCCTCCTTGTCGACGATCGCGATCACGATCGCTGGCTGCTCACCTTCGCCTTCCTCTGATTCCTCGCCGCCTCTTGTTGCCCCGCCTCGGCGCGCTGTGTCGACATCAAGCGAATGCGCAACGAGCGGTTTGGTTTGCTCACGAGGAACCGGGTGGACCTCGTCTAGGGGGCTTGCGGGACCGGTGCCTGTAGCCGATGGATGCAAGTACGCGCATGCAGCCAACGGGCAGCCTCTTCCCGATCTGTCGTGCACCCCCGGCGCGGTCTCCGACTTGGTCACCCAGTCGGACCTGTCCGCGACCATCTGCAGGCCGGGCGGCTATAGCTCCGTGTTGCGACCGCCGGAATCTATAACCGAGCCGTTCAAGATGATCGACCTCGCGGCCTACGGGGAGCCGTCTTCGTCCCCGGCCGATTTCGAGCTCGACCACCTGGTCCCTCTGGAGTTGGGCGGGTCGAGCGACACCCGGAATCTCTGGCCCGAGCCCGACGACCACCCCGCCCCTGGGGTCGCCAACTCGAAGGACCCTGTCGAAGACGAGCTCCACGCGCTCGTGTGCAGGGCAACGTCAGGCGAGAGCTACCTGCCGCTCGCTGTAGCCCAGCGGCTGATCGTCACGAATTGGACCGACGCGGTGGCCCGAGCGGAAACCGAAATGGTCCAGCCGTGACCACAACGACAATGGCAGCGACAAAGGCGGCGACAGCGGCACCGCCGACGACAGCGACGGCAGCCGCCAGCGGCAGCGGCAGCCGCAGCGGCGACAAGAGGAGATGGTCGTTACTCGTCGTGGGCGTTGGGGACGAGTCCCTTGATCGACTCCGTTCTGGCGCTCACGCCGAGGACCCTCAGAAATCCCTCTGAGTCCATGTGGTCGAAGCTGCCCGCCTTGCTCATCGAGGAGTCCTCTTCGACGTAGATCGAGTGAGGTATCTCGGTCGCGGAGACGAAACCGATCGACCCTTTGTAGAGATCGACTGCCACCGTCCCGGTGACCAGATCTGCCACCGCCGATGTGACGTCGCGCGCGAGGAATGAAC
>DASPVS010000211.1:0-2089 GCA_035622235.1 Acidimicrobiales bacterium
GCGACCCTCACTGTTCTCGGACGAAGGCTCCTCGGCTACGACGCCTGGTAGGCAGCCGAGTACTTCGACACTTGCCGGTATCAGCGGGCGCGCGTCGCCCGGTACTCGATGATCCCGGTCGATCGAAGGCAGAAAGGACCCAGACCGAGTTGTGCCGTGTGCGCGCACCCTCGCTCTCTTTCCGCCCACCCGGGATCGCTTCCAGCCACGTTACTAGGGCGCCCTGGTCCCCGGAGGCCCTGGCCCGCCCGAACCGGACCCGGCAGATTCGCGCGGTTGGAGGGAGTCGGACCTAGGGAACGTGGTACCGATCCCGCGCGAGGTTGATTGAGGCCGTGGAGCCCCATCGGCCGCTGGTCCCTTTCTTGAATCGGCGATACGTGGAAACATGACTAGCGAATGCCGCCGAAGACCCGCTACGCACGCAACGGAGAGGTCAACATCGCCTACCAGGTGCTCGGTGACGGTCCGATCGACCTTCTTCTAGTACCTGGGTTTACTTCCCATCTAGACCTGGTCTGGGGCGATCCCTTCTACGTGGCATTTGTCCGGCGTCTCACATCATTCAGTCGCCTCATAACATTTGATAAGCGCGGCACCGGTCTTTCCGATCCCGTCGTCGGTGTGCCGCCGCTAGAACAGCGAATGGAGGACGTCCACGCCGTCCTTGACGCGGCCGAATCACGGCGAGCGGCGCTCCTGGGAATTAGCGAAGGTGGCCCCATGAGCATCCTCTTCGCTGCCACCTACCCTGAGCGGACGGAGGCATTGATTCTCTATGGCACCTTCGCCAAGGGTCGACCTGACGCCGAGCAAGAGGGTGTCATGGGAGAGCTGGACCTGCCTCGGGTCATCGACGCTGTCAAGAATCACTGGGGTGACGGCAGCAGCCTCGATCTGTTCATGCCGAGCATGGCCGCGCGTGGGGATAAGGAACGGGAAAAGCGCGGAGTCTACGAGCGGGCGTCCGCGAGTCCGTCGCTGGCGGCTGCTGTCCTCCAAGCCGCGTTGGAGATCGATGTAACCGACGTTCTCTCGAGCGTTCACGTTCCGACGTTAGTTATCCACCGGACCAACGAGGTCATACCCGTGTCGGGGGGAAGGTTCCTTGCTCAGCGCATTCCTGGAGCCAGACTTGCCGAACTCCCAGGCGAAGACCACGTGCCATGGATTGCAGACTCTGACAGTGTTCTCGACGAGATTGAGGGCTTCCTTACCGGTGCGAGACGTACAAAGACCCTCGATCGCATGTTGGCAACCGTTCTCTTCACGGACATCGTCCAATCAACCGAGACGGCCGCTCAGCTCGGGGATGACCGGTGGCGGCAAGTGCTCGAAGCCCACGACCGCCTCGTTCGGGAGCAACTGTCGGCGTACGGAGGCCGGGAGGTTAAACACACCGGTGATGGCTTTCTAGCCACCTTTGACGGTCCCGCCAAGGCCGTACGCTGTGCCTGCGCTATCCGTGACGGCGTCGCAGAGGGCCTTGGGATTAGCGTTCGGATTGGCCTCCACACGGGTGAGTGCGAAGTGATCGGGGATGATCTCGCAGGGCTCGCAGTGCATATCGGGGCGCGTATCTCTGCTCTGGCTCAACCCAATGAAGTGCTCGTCTCGAGCACTGTACGCGACCTTGTCGTGGGATCCGAAATCGCATTCAGCGATCGAGGAGCCCATCAACTCAAAGGAGCACCTGGGGAATGGCGTCTTCTGGCCGTTGCCGACAGTGCGGCCGACTCGCTCGTTGGGACTCCAACCGCTCATCCTTCAAGAAGTCGCAGTGAACGAGTCGTCTTGATTATGGCAAGGCATACTCCGTGGCTTCTTCGGCGCGCCGCGGAACGCGATGCCCGACGCCGGACGGCCGAGGTCCGAGCTTGATCGACTGAGACACAGGGGCGCACCAGGATCCCTGGGCAGTTCTGGTTGTGTGTCGTCAGGATCTCATGGCGGGTGGCCGGGGGGAATCGCACCCCCCGGCTCCCACAGATCCCGGCGTGACAGTCTCCCGTCACCGGGCTCCTCTCACCCGCAGCAAGCTCAGGCCCAGCTGCACACCCAGCGCCACTGGACGAAGAGACGAGGATCG
>DASPVS010000212.1:0-4371 GCA_035622235.1 Acidimicrobiales bacterium
CAGCGAAACCCGTGATCGAACCCGACGTGATTCGGAGGTCGTACAAGGCCCGCCGCCGGTAGTGGCGCTCGACTCCAAGTTTGGTCGTGTACTCGAAACTCGACGGTCCCTCGCGGCCAGTCCTGTAGATCCGGCAGGTCACCCCAAAGGTCGACAGAAGCTTCTGTACTCCTTGCAGGAGTCCCAACGAGGTCGAAGCGAGCCCGACATAGCTGCCCTTTCCCCGGCCGAGTACGACGGTGCCGTCGGCGTCGAAGAGGCCCTGGAGGAACGAACCGACCGCAGTCGCCGGAGCTTGCTCCACTGCCCATGGCACCGACTTCTCGGGACCGAGGACCGACTGCACCCCGAGCGCCTCCAGGAATCGCTTGAAAGGCCGACGAGCCAGGCGCACCTGGACAGTGCCGTTCGACTGCTCGGAAACCTTGAGCGACCGGTCGCCGTTCACCCATTCCACCAATTCGAGGTGGCGGGGCAGGATCTCCTCGCGGTCCTCGGCACTGCCATAGATCGTGGTCGTGACCGTGCCGGAGGTGCTTCCGTCGCCGATGAGCCACCCGAGATAGTGGGCGAACTCATCGGTCCAGTCCCCCGGCAGGCGCAGCTCAGCGGCGTGGTCTCCCTTCTGACGGTAGTCGTCGGGATTCGACGACACCGGCAGACCGGGGTCTGCCTCGACCGCCGGAGCCGGGAGGTCGAGGAACTTGACCTCGTCGTCGTGGGTGAGGCGGCGGGCCTCCACATAGCCCCGATTGGTCGTGTAGATCCGGTGGCCCGGAGTACAGCGGAGCTCGGCCCCGTTGTCGAAGCGCAGCCGGACGATGTCGTTGTAGCCGGTGATCATGAACGCCTCGGGCACCGTGATCAGCATCTGGTCGGCCGGGGCATCCAGATTGGTGGCGTCGTGCGTGTACACGCCGATTTGCTCGCCGCGGTTGGCCCGATCGAAGAGCTCCGAGAACCGTATGAGACCCTTGTCGGTGTGCACGAGGGCGGAACCCGGGAAGCACGGGTTCGATCCGTTGATCCGACCCTCGTTCGGAGCCGTGTGCCACTCATTGATGGTGGTGTCGAACTGCATGCCCGGATCAGCGCACTCCCAAGTGGCGTGAGCGATTTGGCGGAAGAGGTCACGAGCGCGCACCGTCCTGATCACCGATCGGTCGGTGCGGGCGGTGAGCTGCCAATCGCTGTCGTCCAAGACGGCCTGCATGAACTCGTCGGTGACCCGCACGGAGTTGTTGGCGTTCTGGTACTGGATTGAATAGCTGTCCGCGCCGTCGAGATCCATGTCGAAACCGGCATCACGCAAGACCCGCGCCTTGCGTTCTTCGAGCGCTTTGCACCAGATGAAGTCCTCGATGTCTGGGTGATCAGCGTTGAGGATGACCATCTTCGCCGCGCGGCGCGTCTTGCCCCCCGACTTGATCGTGCCCGCCGACGCATCTGCACCGCGCATGAAGCTCACCGGTCCCGATGCGGTGCCTCCCCCCTTCAACAGTTCGTGCGAGGAGCGAATGCGCGAAAGATTGACGCCGGAGCCCGAACCGCCTTTGAAGATCGTCCCTTCCTCCGTGTACCAGTTGAGGATCGAGTCCATCGAGTCGTCGACGGACAAGATGAAGCAGTTGTGGACACGCAAGTTCGAGGTGAGGTACTCCCCACTCTCAGTCTGGATGTCGTAGACCTCCATCTCGCCAAGTTCTTCCACCGTCTCAATTTCGAGTCGCTTGCTGACACGAGCAGCGATGCCAGGTAGTGCCAAGCTGGCTTCGAGCTTGGCGGCCTTGCGCTCGTCGACAAAACCGATGGAATCGGCAAACGTCACCCGGTCTGGAAGGGTGCGAATGGAGAGGTTCCAACAACCCTTGCGATCGGTTCGTTTGTCCGCCTTGAAGCGCACCCGGCTGAAGATCCCATAGCGACCCAACAGAGCCTGGACGCCTCGGACAATCCCCTCGGAGATCATGTCCAGACCGATGGAGGCCGATCTCTCATTGACCGACACGTATCCCTCGGCTTGGAACACACTCCGCAAATACGCCGAGACGACCGGGAGTGGCGCCGTGTACAGACGTTCCGGAACCGTCATCGAGACGCCCCGTTCCTGCAGTGACCACTTTTCGACGAATGGACGCAGGACCTCGCCGTAGAGCCGAAGACGCCGGCAGTCCAACTCCTTGCTCTTCGTCTCGACCCGACGCTCGTGTCTGTGAACCGACGAGAAGACCACGTCCACAGCCCCGGTAACCCAGGCGCGTTCGTCAGACGTGACAGTCATGGCTTCGATGGTCAATGACCGGTTGGTGCCTTTGTATTGGCCGACGAAACCGTCAGACTGAAGCCACCCCGCGAGCGCCGCTTCGGCCACTTCGCGAGCAGTGATTTCGTCCGATCCGTACGACTCTGCCCGGTGCCAGCTGAGTTGGTCACCCGGACGCAGATCACCGGCCTCGACGAACCGGCCGGTCCATTGAGCACTCGATCGCCAAACTAAGTGATCTCTCGTGACATCCATGGTGTGGCCGGACTTCGTCCGCAGCCGAATGACTGGCTTGCGGCCGTTGCTCTTGACCGCCTCGACTCTGGTCACACCGTGCGCGTCAAGCACCTTGGCCCCGACAGCACCGTCTTCGACAAGTCGTCCGATCGGAACGAGGCCGTCCGGGGTGTTCACGAGGGCGTGGTAGGGCTGGCACGCCGAGGCCTGCTGCGGGACTCCGTTGACTCCTATGTTGAACCACACCGGCGAGTTGAACGCCGCCTTCTGATGGAGGATGAGGTGCTTTAGCTCGTCGCTGAAAATGCGAGCCTCTTCGTCGTCGAAGTAGCCGTCCCGCAGCCCCCAGGTCGTGATCGTGTCGACGACCCGATCGATCACCTGCTTCAAGGAGTGCTCACGCTCGGGGGTGCCAAGGGTCCCGCGGAAGTACTTCTGGGCCAGGATGTTCGTCGCGTTCACGCTCCAGAAGTCGGGTACCTCGACCCCGAGCTGCTCGAACACCACTGAGCCGTCCCGATAGTCGGTGATGCGGGACTCCCGCAGCTCCCAGCGGACCTCGTCGTATGGGTGGATCCCCTCGGTGGTGAAGTGACGGCGGATCCCGATCCCAGCTCGCTGCGGGGCGATGGCCATGTGTTCTCTGCTCCCCTCTTCCCGGGCTCTCTAGTCCCTGGCCTGTGTGGCGGGCCAACGGCTCGGTCGGACCGCTTCCTGAGCACCCCCAGGGACCACGAACACACCCCGAACCACAACATATTGTGGTTGCATCCCCCGTGAGGCACGAGATACTGGGGTCATTACAGCATTGTAGTTACACGGCTGTCAACGACAATCGGCGACCACCGTCGCGCGTCGGCCCAGGTGAGAGGCATCTTCCAGGAACGGTCGGAAAATGCCTCCGACGGGGCAGCGGTCGCCTTCCTCAACGCCTGAGGAAGGATGCGATGTACTCGAAGCGGGGGCCGACACGGCGTTCCAGGGCGAATCCGTACGGCTCTACGAGTGCCACCAGCTCGGCAATCCGAGTGAAGTCGCTGTCCCGCCTCGACTCGCAGAAGATCGATCGCCCGCCGATTCGCACGACCCGCGCCAGTTCCTCGATGCACCGGCCGCGATCGGGCACCTCGCCGAGCATCAGGATGACGACGGCGGCATCGAAAGACGACGGAGCGAACGGGAGCCGGACGGCATCTCCCTGCACGTAGGCGGCGGGACGGGGACCCGTCCGAGCCTTAGCGAGTCGCAGCATCTCGGCTTGGAGGTCGAAGGCGACGACCCGGCCATCTCCCGCTGCCGTGACGAGCGCCGGAGTGAAGTAGCCCGGGCCGCATCCGAGCTCGAGCACCGTGTGGCCCGGTCCCACGCCCATCCGTGCGATGGTCCTCGCCGGGGACTGGACGATGCGACGGAGGGGATTGACCAGTGCCTTCGCGCGATGGGCCGGGAACACCTTTCCCCGCCCGATCCCGAACGTGGGCTCACCCACTCACACGAGTGTGACCCCGAACGTCAGGTGTCCGCCAACGACAATGCGGTAGAGGCCGCGCGAGAGGCGACCCCCAACGGAGAATGGAACCCATTCCCCCTTCGCCTGGAGCGAGGCGCCCGGAGCGAGCTCGGCGCCGACGAGAAGGGGGCAGTTGAACACGAGACGGCCGGGCCAGACGTCCCGCCCCTTCAGGTTGAGGACCTCGAGCGACAGCACTCCACACGGGCCGATCGCCTGCTCTCGGGTCGGAAGCGACCCGATCCCGACGTACGGACAGGGCGTCGAACCTTCGTTGCGGATCGTGGCCACCAAGGTCAGGGTCTCACCCCTGCGCAACACCAGGCTCGAAACCGACACCGTCGCCCGAACGCTCGTCGAC
>DASPVS010000213.1:0-7554 GCA_035622235.1 Acidimicrobiales bacterium
TCGAGGTCACAAAGGCCCGGCTGGCGGACGAGGCCACGCGGATCTGCGCACTCCGGAACGAGTTCGCCGGACGCGTTCTCGAGCGTGTAGCGCCGGCGATCGAATCAGGCGCGAGCGAGACGAAGGTCCCTGGGTCCTTCCACGTCAGGATCGAGGGAGTGGACCAGGAGGAGCTGCTGTTCCTTCTTGATGAGATGGGGGTGTCCGCATCTGCGGGATCCGCTTGCGCGAGCGGTGCGATCGAACCGAGCCACGTCCTGCTCGCAATGGGCCTTTCCGCGGACGACGCTCGCTCCGCGGTCAGGTTTTCGCTCGGGTACACCACGACGAGCAGGGACATCGAGTTAGCGACGGACGCGACCGCCAAGGCCGTCGAGCAGTTGAGGGTGTGACCTAGCTCTTCTTGTCGGCCTTCGACTTGTCGGTCTTCGACTTCGTCTTGGTCGTCTTCGAATGAGTCACGTTTCCGGAGGCGGACGAACCGGTCTTCGCCGTTTTCGCTACGACCGGGACGGCGCTCGCTGTGACCGGAGGGGCGATCGGAGCGGGCGCCGACGCCGGGGGAGCGACCGCGGCATTCGACGCCGGGGAGTTACCGGCTCCTGCGACTGCGACGGCCGCATGAGGGGCTCCGACACTGGCTACGACGGCGGTCGCAGCTGTCGTGGAAGGCGAGCTCGACGTCGAGGCCGATGTGGCGGCCATCACGTGCGAAACGTCTGCGACCGCTGACGGCGTCGCGGAGCCGGCGCTGCCCGACCCTGCGCCTTTGTGTCCCTTTCCGTGCCCGTGGCCGTGGCCATGTCCGTGACCATGCCCATGACCGCCGCCGTGATGATGTCCTCTCGGAGGTGGCGGTGGGGGCGGCGGGGGTGGCGGGGGAAGAATGTGTGGAGGCGTCGGAGGATGGGAAATCGGTCCCGTCGAGTGCGACGATGTCCCACCCGAGCCGCCCGACCCACTCGTCCCGCCCGACGAAGAGGAAGATCCCTGAGCTGCGTGTGCCACGAAGCTCGTGTCGACGGCGTTGGCGATCCCGCCCGAACCGGGCGTCACGTTGGCGGACGCTGAGGGGGAGGCTGCGACCGACGCAGCGACCCCCCCGCCGGCGCCCCCAGCACCAGTAACGCCGCGGTCTTGATGCAGCGTCAAGGGTCCTCCGCCACCGTGAATCGACGGCTCCGTCGGCCATGTGCCAAGGGCGCTCGTCCCCGGCTGCGCACCTCCGCTCGAACGCAGCAACACGGCCGCCGCGACCGCAGTGAGCGATGCGGCCACGCTTACCGCCCCGACGGCGCGCCGCCTCTGAATTCCGAGCACCTTCGCTCGCCGGGCCCTTCTCCTTCGTTCGTAGAGATCGGTGTCGGCCTCGTGGAGCAGCGCTTCTGGGGCGGCTACCTCGGCTGCGAAGAGCGCCGGGGCGAGGCCCGCAACTCCCCAGCTGAACGACGGACCGCCACCGCGAGCAGCACGTTGCATCAGTTCGCGAGCACCTGCCGCGTCGGTGAACGGGGCCATCACGACGAACTCGTCTCCGCCGGTCCGGTACAGGGTGTCGGACTCGCGAAGAGAGCGCTGCAGGGTGGCGACGAGGGTGAGCAGGACTCCGTCCCCTGCCGCGTGACCCTTGGTGTCGTTGATCTGCTTGAGTCCGTCGAGGTCGACGACGGCGACAGCGAGGTCCAGACCGGAGTGATGCGCGTTCGCCACGGCGCGGTTCAAGTCCTCTTCGAGGGCGCGGCGGTTCGCGCAGCCCGTGAGCGGGTCGGTTCGAGCGGCGTCGCGGAGGTTTCTCGAGGCTGCGTCGACCGCATCGACCATCAGCTGATCAAGAACGAGATGGAGTCCTTCAGCAGACGCACCCATCGCGCCGTCCGAGATCACGACTTCCCGGAGACACGAAAGGGCCGCGATGACATCGCCCGGAGAGGAGAACTTGGCTCCCCAACTCCGCGCGGCGCGGCCGAGGTGCGGGGTCTGTGCGCCTCGCGTGACGGCCGTTTCGATGGCCGTCAGGAGATAAAAGGCGTCCTGACCAGTGCACCTTTCGGTGTCTAGGTGTCGTTCCCGGCAACGGTCCTCCCACTCGGAGAGGATCCTTCGACGTTGATCGGGGTTTTCCGGAGAATCCGGCACGAACTGCATGCCCTCCATATCGGCTTCCTTGAGTCTCGCTCCACTGTTTACTCGAAACTCAACCCCCTGTAGTGATTGTGACACTACGAGTGCTCGTTGTGCGACACAAATGTGCCAGTCAGCACTGTGTTGTTGGGGTTTTGCGATTTTTAGTCGATTTCTCCAGCCTTGCGCGCTCGGACGACCACTAGACGACGCTCTCGCCCCACCGTTTTGTCGCGCGACACGGCGCAGAAATCACTGATCGTAGAACGGCTTCGGAACTGCCTCGTAATTCCCCCCTTCGCCGGCGATCCAAATCCGTCCTCGTAAACGGTCGTCCTCGAAAGCGCTCCTACCGGGCACTCCCAGAGGCCGCTGAGAAACGACCTGGTCGTGAGCTCCCGTGACGCTCCCTAGGCTGTGTCGGTGCGCGTCATGGTAGCGATGTCGGGAGGGGTCGACTCGTCTGTGGCTGCAGCGCTCCTTGCGCGGTCGGGTCACGAGGTCGTGGGTGCGACGCTGAAGCTCTGGGGTGGCGAGTCGGACTCCGGGTGTTGTTCGGTGGCCGACGTCGAAGATGCGCGGCGGGTGGCTGGCCAGCTTGGCATCGCGCACCACGTGTTCGACTTCACCGACGCCTTCGAGAACTCGGTGGTCCGGCCGTACGTCGATGCTCACGCGGACGGCCTCACCCCTAATCCGTGCATCGAGTGCAACCGGCACGTGAAGTTCGGGAGACTCCTAGATCGGGTGAGGAGACTCGGGTTCGGCGCGTTGGCGACCGGTCACCACGCGCGGGTCCGGCGTGAAGGCGGCAGTGAGAGATTGCAGCTGGTCAGGGGCGCCGACCCAGAAAAGGACCAGTCGTATGTGTTGTCGATGCTCACCCGCGACGAGCTCGAGATGCTTCTCCTCCCGGTCGGCGAGATGAGGAAGAGCGAGGTACGTGCCCTGGCCTCCGAGCTCGGACTTCGAACCGCAGCGAAACCAGACAGCCAGGACGTCTGCTTCATCGACTCGGGCGCAGGTCGGAAGGGCTTTCTCGAAGCACGTGGGGAGCTACATCCCGGGACCTTGATCGACAACGTCTCCGGGGCGGTCGTCGGGTCCGTTCCCGCGCTCGAGTTGATCACGGTGGGCCAGCGGCGAGGGCTCGGCGTGGATCGCGGTCGACGGCGCTACGCGCTGCGGGTCGACCCCGTCGCCCGGAGCGTCGTTGTCGGTGACGCCGACGCGGCGAGGGCGATTCGCGTCGAGGTCCGTGACTCCACGTGGGTGGACACCGCTTCGCCCCCCGGTGGCCGGATGCTCGCCCAGACGAGCGCCCACGGTCCGGTGTTCCCTTGCACCTTCGAATGCACTGTCGAAGGTGGCTCGGTCGTCTTCGATTCGCCTCAGAGGCTCGTCGCACCCGGTCAGACCGTGGCGTTGTACGACCTGTCCGATCCCGACGTGGTCTTGGGCGGAGCGATCGCGGCGTGACGGACGTGGACCCAGCGGCTCGAGCCGAGGAGCTCAGGGGCATGATCGCCCATCACGACCGCCAGTACCACGAGCTCGATTCACCTGAGATCTCCGACGCCGAATACGACAGGCTCGTTCGCGAGCTGCGCGGCATCGAAGAGGACCACCCGGATCTGATCGTCCCGGACTCGCCGACCCAGAGGGTCGGTGCGGCCCCTTCGCAGCTGTTCGCACCGGTGCAGCACCCGGCGCCGATGATGAGCCTCGACAACGCGTTCGACTTCGACGAACTTCGTGCATGGGTCGATCGGATCGCGAGGATCGAACCAGAGGTGCTCGAAACCGATTTCGTCTGCGAGCTCAAGATCGACGGGCTAGCGATGTCGCTCTCCTACGAGGAAGGCCGTTTCGTCCGGGCGGCGACTAGAGGGGACGGACGTGTCGGCGAGGACGTCACCGCGAACGTTGCGACGATTGCAGCCGTACCCCATTCCCTCATCTGGAAGGAAACCTCCCCCCTTCCAGGTCTCCTCGAGGTTCGAGGCGAGGTCTACATGCCGGTTTCGGCCTTCGAGGAGTTGAACCGGCGTCAGCTCGCAGCTGGTCAGAAGGTGTTCGCAAATCCACGAAATTCCGCGGCCGGATCGCTTCGTCAGAAGGATTCACAGGTCACCGCCTCGCGTGAGCTGTCGTTCTGGGCATACCAGATCGGGGTTATCGAGGGAGGTCCGCAACTACGGCGTCACAGCGAAGCGCTCGAGCTTCTTTCGCGCTGCGGCCTCCCTGTCAGTCCGCAGATCAAGGTCATCTCGGGGGTTGACGAGGTGTTCGAGTTCTGCCGCCGCTGGCAGGAGCACCGTCACGATCTCGACTACGAAGTCGACGGCGTCGTCGTGAAGGTCGACGACCTCTCGCTGCACGCGAAGTTGGGCGCGACCTCACACGCACCGCGGTGGGCGGTCGCATTCAAATTTCCGCCGGAACAACGCAACACGAAGTTGCGCGACATCATGGTCTCGATCGGCCGCACCGGCCGCGCCACTCCCTTCGCTGTTCTAGAGCCCGTCTTCGTGGGGGGTTCGACGGTGGGCTTGGCGACTCTCCACAACGAGGACCAGGTGCGTCTGAAGGACGTTCGCCCCGGTGACACGGTCGTCGTGAGAAAGGCCGGCGACGTGATCCCCGAGGTCGTCGCCCCCGTGCTGTCGGAGAGACCGAAGGGTCTGCGTCGCTGGCGCTTTCCTACGAAATGCCCTAGTTGCGGTGAGCCGCTCGTGCGGCTCCCCGGAGAGAGCGACACCTACTGCACCAACCTCGAATGCCCGTCGCAGCGTGTCCAGCGGATCGTCCACTTCGCCTCACGCGGCGCGATGGACATCGAAGGACTCGGCGAAAAGCGTGTGTACCAGCTCGTGGACCTCGGACTTCTCCGTGACCCTGCGGACATCTACCGGCTGCGCGCCGAGCCGCTCGTCGAGGCGGAACGCCTGGGACGGCAATCGGTCGAGAACCTTCTCGGAGCGATCGAAGCTTCGAAGAGCCGTCCGCTCAGTCGTCTGCTCGTCGCGCTCGGGATCCTCCACCTGGGCCCCGCCGGCTCGCGCACGTTGGCGCGGATGTTCGGGAGTCTCGATGCTCTGGTCGACTGTCCGACCGAGAAACTCGCTGCCGCCGACGGTGTCGGGCCTGTCATCGCTGACAGCGTCGCCGAATTCTTTTCGTCCGGTTCGAACAGGGCCGTCGTAGAAAAGCTCCGCGAGGCCGGGGTGAACATGGAAGAGCCCGGAACGACGGCGGGTCGCTTCACGGGTGCTGTCGGTGCGGGTGCTGCGAGCGGTGGCGGTGCTGTCGGTGCCGGTGCTGACGGCGCCGGTGCTGTCGGTGCCGGTGCCGTAGGCGCGGGGGCTGTCGGTGCAGGGTCTGTCGGTGCTGGTGCCGTCGGTACAGGCGCGATCGAGCAGACGCTCCAAGGAAAATCGGTCGTGGTAACTGGCACGGTCCCGGGGTACACCCGCGAGGAGGCTGAGGAAGCGATAATCGCTCGCGGGGGGAAATCACCGGGAAGCGTGTCGCGCAAGACGTGGGTCTTGGTCCTTGGCACAGAGCCCGGCGTCGCGAAGCTTCAAAAGGCCGAAGAACTGGGTATAACCATCGTCGAAGGGGACAAGTTCGCCGAATTGATCGAGAGTGGCGAGCTGCCAACGGGATAAAGCCCGAGATGAAAACCAAAAGGCGGTAAACGAAATCGGACGGTCACCCGGCTTGTATCTCGACATCGGTACCCTGTTCGGCGACCCATGGCGATCATCACCGATTCCATAGGGCGGGTCCTCTCAGGCCGTTACCGGATCGAGTCCGCCATCGGCACTGGAGCATCGGCCAACGTCTTTGCGGCGCGCGACGTGACGCTCAAAAGGCGCGTCGCGGTGAAGATGTTGCACCCCGCTTTGGCTGGGGACGCGGCGTTCCTCCGACGCTTTCGCGCAGAGGCACAAGCGGCCGCTGCGTTGACGAACCCACACGTCCTAGCGGTCTTCGACTGGGGTGAGGACGACCAGGGCCCGTTTCTCGTTCTCGAGTACATGGGAGGTGGATCCTTACGCGATCTTCTCGACGCGGGCGGAAGGTTGTCCGTGCCTCAAGCGGTTCGCGTCGGAGTCCAAGCCGCTCAAGGTCTCGCGTACGCGCACAGTCGTGGTGTAGTTCACCGCGACATAAAGCCGGCGAACCTGCTCTTCGACGAAGAGGGTCGCCTCGAAATAGCGGACTTCGGTCTCGCGCGCGCATTATCGGAGGCTGCCTGGACCGAGCCGGCGGGAACGACGGTGGGTACCGCCCGCTACGCCGCGCCGGAGCAGGCGACGGGTCGCACGGTCGACGGACGTGCGGACGTGTATGCGCTCGCCCTCGTGCTCTACGAGTCGGCGACCGGATCGCTGCCCTTCGCCTCGGACACCCCGATCGGGACGTTGATGGCCCGAGTCGGGACGCACCTCCCGGGCCACGACGCTCTGGGACCACTCGGAGCGGTGCTTGCCGCCGCTGCAACTCCCGAGGTCGAAGACCGCATCGACGCTCAGACTCTCGCACAGCGCCTCGATTCGTTGGGTCGTGAGCTTCCACGGCCGCGATCCCTGCCGCTCGCGGGCGCAGGTGGCCTGGGCGTCGCCGATCGTGCTCTTCCGAGCGATCGCACCGAGCTCGGGTTGTCGCCGCGCTCCGGAGGGGATCCGCGACGTGGAGATCCCGAGACCGCAGATGTGCTTGCAGTCGCAAAGGCCGTCGGCGTGGCAAGCGTCGCCGGCACCGACAGTCGTCGCTACAACCGTCGCCAGAGGCCCGAGCGGACCGACGTCGACCGGCGGCGCAAGTGGCCGATCGTCGCTGTGTGTCTCATCCTCGTCGCAGCATTGGCCGGCGGAGGTGCGTATGCGGCGATTCGACTGAAGTTGTTCGCGCCCAGTCACCCCCTCCCGGACGTGAAAGGCATGACCCTCTCGCAAGCCTCGGCGCGTCTGTCGCACGATGACGTAAAGGTCGAGGCGACCCGCAAGCGGTACTCGCTCACGATCCCGGCGGACGTGATCCTTCGCCAGATCCCCTCCGCGGGCACTTCGGTCAAGGAGGGCACGACTATCTCGGCGGTCGTATCTGCCGGGCCTCCACCGGTGCCGGTCCCCGACCTGAGTCAGATTCGGGGAAGTTGCTCGGACTTCACGCAGGCGCTCGCCACCGAGCACTTACACGCCGACTGCGTCTTCCAGTCCGACTCGAACGTCGCGCAGGGCGCCCCGGTCAACTGGGAGCCCAGAGGCGAGGTGGCGGAGCTTTCGACCATAAAGGTCGTCATTTCGACCGGCCCGCCGGTTGTGACCGTTCCATCGTTGTCCGGGATATCCACCTGCCAAGGGGTCCAGAGCGCGCTCCAGGCGGCCGGCCTCGTGGCCAGCTGCTCTCTCGGTTACAGCTCTG
>DASPVS010000214.1:0-4484 GCA_035622235.1 Acidimicrobiales bacterium
CGCGAACCAAGCCGCACGTCGAGCGATCCCTCCGTCTGCGGTCTCGCCGAGAGCGAGGCCTGCCAGCGCCGCGACCGCGGCAAGGGCCGACAGGTTTGAGACGACGAGCAGCGCCGCGCCCACACTCACACCGGGAAGGACCGAAATGACGCGGGTAAGGATCGGCACCAAAGGGAAAAAGCGCAGTGACTGGTGTCCGGCTCCCCAGTATCCATGGCTGGCGATCGACTCGTACCAACCGGCGTCCCAACCGAGCAAGCCCTGATGCACCCTCCCCGCGATCGCCGAACCGAGCGCAGCTCTCGCGGAAAGCTCCCTGGCGATCGCCAACGCGATCAGCACGACCACGCGCGAGACGATCCAGGGGAAGATCGCTATCCGAAGGGGAAGACGAAGCGGCTCGGCCGCCCGCCGCCAGACGGACGCCCGACCGTTTCGCCGAGCCTCGGGTCCCCTCCCCATGCGCCGAATGGTAACTACGGGCGTCTTCGTGGCCCTGTTATGCCCTGTGTTCGAGCTTCCGGCTTCCTTGTCGCCTCCCTTTCGCCTCCAGCGGGTGACCCTTGCAGGATCTATCCACGCGTCTAGATTGACGACCCAGCGAGGGGGGTGTCGCCGGGTCAAGCGGCGCCCGAGAACCAGGGGCGCGCCATGCACGCGGAGCGATGACAGGTAGCCGGACAGGTCACGGGTCGGACGCAGTTTTCGGGCGAATCGACCGGCGGAAGTTTCTGGCGGGAGGCGTAGCAGCAGGCGCTGCGACCGTCCTGAGCGCATGCAGTTCGGGAACCACTTCGCCCACTTCTTCGGCGACGGTGCAGAGCAGCGCCACCGCCGGAGTGGGGACCGGAACACCGAAGAAGGGCGGCACTCTCGTCGTGGGCGTGGACTCCGAGATCGACGGCTTCCTGCCTTCGCAGAACCACTGGGACAACACCGGCTACACCTACGCGTATGCCGTCCTCGAAGCGCTGACCGCAGTGACCATCGACGGCAGCTGGCGTCCGTACTTGGCTGAGTCGATGACCGCTAACCCCGATCACACCCAGTGGACGCTCACGATGAGGCCCGGGATCACCTTCCACGACGGCTCACAACTGGATGCCGACGTAGTGGTGGCCAACCTCGAACAGGTGCTCGCTTCGGCGTTGACCAAGCAGGCCTTGCAACCCATCACAGACGTGAAGTCGACAGGACCGTTGACTCTCACGATCGACACCAACGAACCGTTCATCACGCTCCCCTACTTCCTCGCTTCGCAGGTGGGATTCATAGTCGCGAAGTCGCAGCTCGACTCTCAGAACACGCAACGCCCGATCGGCACCGGCCCCTTCGTCTACTCGCAATGGGTCCCGAACGACCATTTCACGGTCACCAAGAACCAGCGGTACTGGCAGAGCGGTCAGCCGTACCTCGACAGCATCACTTTTCATCCCATATTCGCCGACGAATCGCGCGAAGCCGCGTTACGGACTGGTCAGCTCGACATCATGGCGAGCCGGGACCCGCACGTGATCAAGGATCTCGCTCACGACCCTTCCTTCTCCCAGATAAACACCTTGTCGGGGCGCGTCGGCGAGCCGGACATCGACTTCATCCTGCTGAACACCGAAGCCGATCCCCTAAGCGATCTGACCGTTCGACAAGCCTTGGCACGGTCCATCGACGCGCCGACTCTCAACAAGCTCTTCGGTGCCGGGATCACGCCTGCCGCGACCGGGCTCTTCTACCAAGGCTCCCCCTACTACTCGAACAACGGATACCCGACTTATGACCCGGGTGAGGCGAAGAGTCTCATCGAAGAAGCCAAACCCAGGCACGGCGGCCAGATCGCCTTTATGTTGCAGACCATCCCCGACCCCCGGCTGATCGATACGACTCAAGCGATCCAGCAGATGTGGAACCAGGTCGGCTGCGACGTTTCCATCGGCACCATCCAACAGGTCGAGTTGATCGCGAATTCGGCGACGGGACATTTCCAAGCGCTCACGTTCGAACTGTTCGGTGTCTCCGACCCGGATCTGAACTACCAGTGGTGGAGCAGCACGACGGCTGCTCCGATCGGGAGCATCGCTCTCAATTTCGCCCGCAACAGGGACCCGGTGATCGACGCCGCACTAGAACAAGGACGCACCTCATCCGACATGGCGACGCGCGTCGCGGCCTACCAGACCATCGACCGCCAACTAGCAAAGGACCTTCCCTATCTGTACCTGGGCGTAGCCCCGTGGTCTCTCACGGCCGCTACGAACGTGGAGAACTACAACAACTGGATCCTCCCGGACGGCTCCCGGGAGCAGGGATTCAACGCGGGCGCCTTCAACCCCAGCCCGATCTGGCTGGTGGAAACCTGAGGGGCGAGGGTGCTTGTCTATGTAGCCAAGCGCCTTGCGCAGCTCGTGGTGATCGTATTCGTCATTTCCGTGCTGGCGTTCCTGCTCGTCCACCTTCTTCCCGGAGACCCGACGCTCACGATCCTCGGGCCCAACGACACCCCCCAAGCACGGGCGCAATTGCTCCAACAGCTGGGGCTCAACAAATCCCTTCTGCAGCAGTACTGGACGTGGTTGACCAACGTTCTGCACGGGAACCTTGGCGAGTCCTTCATAACGCACCAGACCGTCACAAATGCCGTCGCAACAGCAATACCCATCGACATAGAGCTCATCATCCTCTCCCAACTGATGGCGCTCGTCGTGGCCATCCCGCTCGCGTTGTTCGCAGCCCTGCGGCCGAACGGCAAGCTCGACAGGGTCGCAAATTCCGGATCGTTCGCGATGCTCTCGATTCCGACCTTCGTCGCCGCGGTGATCCTCGTTCTCGTCTTCGCCGTCGAACTTCACTGGGTGCCGGCAACCGGCTTCAACAGGTTGTCGCAAGGGCTCGGGCCTAACCTGAAATCGGCCGTCTTGCCTTCAGTGGCTCTCGCGCTCGGATCGGTGGTGATCTACTTCCGGCTACTTCGCACCGATCTGATAGCCACCCTTCAAGAAGACTTCGTCACCATGGCGCGATCGAAGGGCCTGTCGACGCGCTACATCCTTCTGCGCCACGCGTTGCGGCCCTCGTCGTTCTCACTGCTCGCTGGCGCCGGAATCAGCATCGGAAGCCTCCTCACCGGAACCTTCGTGGTCGAGTACCTGATGCAGCTCGACGGGCTGGGATTCCAACTCGTCAACGCGATCAACCAGCGCGACTACTTGATGGTCCAGGGATTTGCCTTGGTGATCGCCGTCTTCTACGTCTTGATCAACTTCGTCGTCGACTTCGTACTCACGCTCCTGGATCCGAGGGTCCGCCGTGCCTGAGGGTCACCCGGTACCGGTTCTCCCCCCGATCGAAAGAGCGTCGGTCGCGGCTCCCGGAGCCGAGCTAATAGCGGAGCCCGCCGAGTCACGGGCGAAAAGGCGCACGAAATACGGGGTTCTCTTCTGGGTGTGCGTCGGGATCGTCGGGGCGATGATCCTGCTAGCCGTGTTGGCTTCGGTGCTGCCCATACAAAGCCCGACGAGCTTGGACTATCAGGCCGTCAACTCCGGTCCGAGCCTTCATCACCTCCTCGGAACCGACGATCTCGGACGAGACCTGCTTTCGCGCATCATCTACGGATCGCGTGTGTCGTTGATAATTGGTTTCGGGTCCGTCGGGATCGGGCTGCTTTTCGGAGGCTCGGCGGGGATGCTCGCCGCTTTCAGGGGCAGGGGCACCGACGGGGTGTTGAACGCACTGTCCTTCGTCCTCCTTGCTTTCCCGCCCATCCTCGCGATCATGGTCATCGAGGCCTTCTGGGGCAAGACACTGCTCAAGCTCACGCTGCTGTTCGCCCTGGTAGCCACCCCTCAGCTGTTCAGGGTCGTTCGTGCGAACACGCTCTCGTTCGCGAACAGAGAGTTCATCACCGCAGCGCGCTCGATGGGTGCGACAACCAACAGGATCCTTTTCAAAGAGCTTCTCCCGAACGTCCTGCCATCCGCGGTCTCCTTCGCTCTCATCGGCGTGGCAATCGCGATAGTCGTCGAGGGTTCGCTCGCATTCCTGGGCCTGTCGATATCGCTGCCGACCGCGTCACTCGGAAACATCATCAACGAGGGAGCACAGCTCTACAACTTGCAGGCGAATCCCTACCCGGTCCTCTTCCCGTCTCTTTACATCTTCCTTTTGATCGTGTCGCTCAACTTGATAGGCGACCGGCTTCGGGCCTCCTACGACACCCGCGAGGCGAAGCTTTGATAACCCGACGCCATGGCGTCAGGGACCGATTCCCGACTGTCGAGGAGACGACCGGACCGATCCTCGAGGTCCAAGATCTCCGCACGTACTTCCCCACCGACCGCGGAAAGGTACGCGCTGTCGACGGGGTCTCCTTTACCGTCGGGCGCAGCCGTACGCTCGGAGTCGTCGGTGAATCGGGCTCCGGAAAGACCGTGCTCACCCGCTCGATCATGGGGCTGCTCCCGGGAACCCGGGTCGAGCGTTCCGGGACG
>DASPVS010000215.1:0-5685 GCA_035622235.1 Acidimicrobiales bacterium
GGTCGGAAGTGCCCCGGAACTAAGCAAGGGCCTCCGGAGCAAGAGCCGCCGGAGCAAGAGCTGCGAAAGTAAGAGCTGCGAAAGCGCCGGCTTCAGCCGGAGCAAGAGCCGCCGGAGCAAGAGCCGCCGAAGCAAGAGCCGCCAAAGCAAGGGCCGCGAAAGCGCCCGCTTCAGCCGGCCATTGCGTGCGCTGCGCGGGCAGCCAGAGCCACGAGCGTGAGCGTCGGCCCGTAGCCGGCGGACGTGACGAACACCGAAGAGTCGGCGACCACGACGTTCTCGAGCTCGTGTAGCCGTCCGAACCCGTCTACGACCGAAGTATTCGGATCGGTTCCCATTCGCGTGGTCCCCATGACGTGTCTGCTCTCTGGCACGGGCGATATCCGGTGGCGGCCCGGTGTCCCCGTCGCGGCGGGGCTCGTCATCGACGTCGTCCAAGTCGCACCCATCGTCTCGAGAACGCGCACGAGCCTCGGTCCGTGGTGAGCCGATGCGACCAGCTCGTGCTTGTGGGGCTCGTACGTCACGCGCGCGACGGGGAATCCCCGCACGTCGCGCACGGTCGGGTCCAGGTCGACACGGTTGGAACGCTGAGGAAGGTCCTCTCCCTGCATCGTGAAGGCCCATAAGTGTTCCCGCATCGGCGACGATTTCATGAGCTGTTTGTGCCGGATACCCCACGGATAGTTCTTCGCCTCCATGACGGGAAGGCTCGGTCCTCCGTGCTCCACCAACCCTCCGCGGATCCAGGGCAGCCCCGCCTTGCGTGCGGCATCGCGCGCGTCCGCGTCGACGATCACCGCGTCGTCGTGCACGTGGGTGACGGCGCGACCGCGGTGCCCGTGCAGTGCGAAGTCGAACGTGCCGACAGCGAACGTCTGAAAATGGAACATCAGGTTTCGTCCGAGCACGGGATGGTCCAGCCCGGACAAGAGCAGGAGCCGGGGCGTCTCGATCGCCCCGCCGGCCACGACCACGTGACGCGCGTCCATCGAACGCTCCACACCATCGGGCCCGATGAAGTCGACCCCTGTCGCACGCCCGTCCTCGAAACGGATGCGAGAGACGAAAGTCTCGGCCCACAACTCCGCTCGCCCGCTCGACAAAGCCCTCCTCAACATAGCGACGGGATCGCCCTTGGCGTGGATCGGGCAGCCGAAGAACGCGCAGAACCCGCAGTTGTTGCAAGCGGGTCGCCCGTCGTACGGCACGGAATTCGCAGCCGTCGGCGCGGGGTAGGGATGCAGGCCGAGCTTCTCCGCTGCGGCCGACGAAAGCGTCGCCCCGTACATGGGCGCTCCGGGCGACATTGGGTAAGGCCCGGACCGCCATGATGCGAACGGGTTCGCGCCCGCTTCGCCAGCGACTCCGATGAGGCGCTCTACCTCGGCGTAGTAAGGCTCGAGATCTGCATATTCGAGCGGCCAGTCCTCGACTTCCGCGCCGTCGACCGGACCGTAGGTTGACTTGAGAGCGAAGTCCTCCTCGCGAAATCGCGGAACTTTGCCATCGGCGTGCGGGCCACCGCCGCCGACTGTCGACGGGATGGTGTTCACGTCGCCTATGTGCATGTGGTCGCCGTCTTTTTCGCCTCGCCTGAAAGTGCGGGGTTCGATCAGCGGATCGGGACCGAGGAAGTGGCGGTAGATGAATTTGATCTCGTCGTTCGAATAGTCACTCGCGAGCTTCGTTGGGTCGTCCTTATCGAGAAGGTGATTGCGGCCCTTTTCGATCACCACAACGCTCCACCCTGCAGCCGTGAGGATGTCGGCCGCCGTCGACCCGCCCGGCCCCGAACCCACGATCACGGCGTCCACGGTCACGGCTCCGACACCTCTTCGTCTGTCCAACCGCGAGGCTGCACGTCTCCCGGGTAGTCGATCGACCGCCAGCCCACGAGGTCGCGATTGCCTCCATACTCGGGTGCGCCGTACATCCCTTCGCAGCAGTGGTCGTAGAGAACCCTTCTAAAGGACTTGGCGGCGCGAAGTCGAGAATCCTGTTCGTCCGGTGAGACTTGGGCGAAGTCCCGACCGAGCTCGGCCAGGCCGTCGCTGTAGATCTGTTGGAGACCTCTTACTGGTCCGTTGAATTCCCTTTCCGGTATGCCGAGCGAACCCTCGATTCGCGTCCGCCAGGCAAGCTCGTCGATCCTCGAAAGCGGTTGGAACTCGGCAAAGCCATCCGGGCCTCCGAACCGACCCGAAAACGGGCCCCCGGCCCAGATCCGGGGAGGATCCACCAAGAACGCGCCGAGCAGTCCCTCGATGTAGTCCGCTACACCGGCTTCGGTCGCTCCGGGTGTGTCACCCGAGGGAATTAGACGTGCGCAAGCAGCCTCGAGAACGGTCCGCTCCTCGTCACTGAACCACGCGGGGACAGCTCGCGCGACGCTCATTCGAGTCCCGCGTTGTGTGACACAGGCGTCAGAATGTAGCAAGGTGCCGTGCACGTCGGTGCCCTGCGTATGGAGTTGAGATTGCCGGCTAGCGGATCCCTCAAGGCGAAGCGTGCGGTGGTACGGCACTTGGTGGAGACGGCTCGACGCCGCTTCGGGGTGTCGTCGTCGGAAGTCGGGAACCACGACCGGTGGCAACTCGCGACCCTCGGCTTCGCAGCGGTAGCTCCGAGCGCCGGACATGTCGAGCAGCTGCTCGACCGGACAGAGCGATTCGTATGGTCACACCCTGAGGTGGAGGTGCTGTCGTCCTCGCGGAACTGGATGGAGCTCGACGCTTGAACTGCGCCACAAGCGCCACTTGGCCCATATGCACCCAGAAAACGAATGCCCTGGCCGCCTTGGCCCCCCGTTTGTGCCCCCCTTTGCCGGCCTTGGCCCCCGTTCGTGCCCGCCTTTGCCCCCGTTGGTGCCCGCCTTTGCCCCCCGTTCGTGCCCGCCTTGCTCCCCCTTTTCTGGCAGGTTGCACGAGAAGAGACCCAGCCCCAGCTCGACCGGTGATTAGCCTGGCGGTCGGAACGAACCCGACGATCCGAACGATCCGATCATGCGCACCCGCCTGACAGAGCTCCTCGGCATCGAACATCCCGTGATGCTCGCCGGGATGGGTGGCGTGTCCTACAACCAGCTGGTCGCGGCGGTGTCGGAGGCCGGAGGATTCGGCTGCCTCGGCGCATCGACGATGTCCACGCAGATGATGGTCGAGGAGATCGCCAAGGTGCGCCAACAGACCGCGCGACCCTTCGGGGTCGACCTGTTGACCGCCATGCCCGGCGATCTCGCCACCCAGGTTCGATGCGTCATCGAAGGTGGGGCTTCCGTCTTCGTAGCGGGTCTCGGTGTTCCGACCGACGTCGTAAAGCTCTGCCACGACAACGGGGTCCTGGTCGTGAACATGTGCGGCAAGGTGGAACATGCGGAGCGTGCCGTCGACGCTGGTTGCGACGTGGTCGTGGCCCAGGGCACCGAGGCGGGAGGACACACCGGCCGTGTCGCCACCATGCCGCTCGTGCCTCAAGTCGTCGACGCGGTCGGGTCCCGCGTCCCGGTGGTGGCGGCGGGCGGGATCTACGACGGACGGGGGCTGGCCGCGGCGCTGACGCTCGGAGCCGATGGGGTTTGGATCGGGACCCGGTTCATCGCCACGCCCGAGGCGAGAGCCGTTCCCGGGTACAAGGAGTCGTTGCTCGCCGCTCACGAGGACGACACCACGGTCAGCAGGGCCTATTCCGGAAAGACGATGAGGGTGTTGCGCAACTCGTACACCGATTACTTCGACGATCACGCCGGGGAGCTGCGGCCGTTTCCGGAGCAGCTGGGACGCTCGATCGGCGACGGGGCGTTTCACCTCGGGGGAGACGAGCGCTCCGATGGAGTGGACCCCGACCGCGAGGCCTACCCGGCCGGCCAGGGGGTGGGGGGCATGACGGCGCTCGTACCCGCGGGCGACCTGGTCCGGGGCATCGTCAAAGAGGCCGAGTCGGTCCTCGGACACCTGGGTTCGGAATGACGGGTACAAGCGACCCCGAGTTGACTCGCCATCACCGACCGTGGCGCGGCAGACTGGTGGTGTGCATGAGTCAGTTTCAAGACTCGGCCGGGGGGCTGCACTGGGGCGTTCGGTGAGGATGAGGGAAGCGACGCTGCGGCGCAAGGGGAGGAACCTGCGCTACGCGGTGTCCGACAACACCGAGGCTCACACTCGCGACGGGACGGCCACCTGGGCGATCAATCTCCACGGATACTTCGCGGGCGGAGGGATGTACTGGCGCGAGAGCGCCAACCTTGCTGGAAGGCTCGGGTGGCGGATCGTCAACCCTTGCATCCCGGGTTTCGGGGACAGCGACCCACTTCCCAAGGAGAAGCTCAGCATCGGGGCGGTTGCGGAAGAGATGAGCGCCCTTCTTGATCATTTGGGGGTGGAGAGGGCTGTACTAATAGGGCACTCGATGGGGGCCGCGGTAGCGGTCGAAATGGCGGATCGGCATCCGGAGCGAACGCTCGGGATCATCTACCGGGCGGGTGTGGCGACACCGGCTTGGAGGCAGCGTCGAGGCCTGGTGGCGAGGGTCCTGTCGGTCGTGTCCCCCGACCTCGCAGGCGCAACGGACATCCTCGTCGCAGCCGTCCTCGACGTGCCGGACCTTTTCATCGGACGCCGGCCTGCTTCCACGTTCCGGCGCCTCTGGCCCGACGCCCGTCACAACGTGCGTGCGATGGGTGGTGCCATGGCGATCGGGTCGATGCTCATGAGCCTCGACCTGCGCGACACCGTTGCCCGGGTTTGTGACGAGGGAATTCCGCTCCTCCCGATCTGGGGCTGTTTCGATCGCATCACGAACGCGGCTACGGCAGCGGAGTTCGCGTCGCTCACCGGCGAGTCGATCGTCTGGGTTCCCGGGGGCCACTCGTGGATGCTCCCGAGGCCGCGAGGTCTGGGGGACATATTGGTCCTTCTCGAGCGTGGGCAGCTGTTCATGGAGGACGTCGAGCGGCGCCTGCAGGACCTGACACCGCAACCCCTCGCGATGGATGCTCGCGGACGCGCTCTCGAGGCGGGCTGACACGCTGCGGGCTGACAAACTGCGGCCTGGCAAACTGCGGCCTTGCAAGGGCTGACACGCTGCGGGCTGATCAACTGCGGCCTGGCAAACTGCCGGTTGGCAAAGGTCACCAGCCGAGCGACGAGGGAGACGAGCAGATGACAGTGGTCGAACGCGAGCGCCGCGGGCACGTCGAGATACTCACGATCAACCGGCCCGAGGCACGAAACGCGATCAACGCCGCCGTCAGCACCGCGATGTCCGACGCACTGGACGAACTCGAGTCGGACGACGACTGCTGGGTCGTCATCCTCACCGGTTCGGGCGACAAGGCCTTTTCCGCGGGGATGGACCTGAAGGCATTTGCCGGCGGAGAAGCGGCGGGGATCATGAACGCCCGGGGAGGTTTCGCCGGAGTCACTCAGCGTCAATTCCCAAAGCCTCTGATAGCGGCGGTGAACGGCTCGGCGCTTGCAGGTGGCTGCGAGATCATGCTCGCTTGCGACTTGGTGGTGGCCGTCGAGCACGCCACGTTCGGCATACCGGAAGCGAAAAGAGGGCTCATCGCAGGCGCCGGCGGCTTGTTCCGGCTTCCCAGGCGTCTCCCCTTCGCTGTGGCGCTCGAGTTGGCGCTCACCGGTGACCCGATCGACGCGGAACGAGCGTTCGACCTCGGGCTCGTGA
>DASPVS010000216.1:0-4815 GCA_035622235.1 Acidimicrobiales bacterium
CCTGCCGAGCCCGACGAGCAACACCCCCGTGGCGTCGGGGTCCAATGTGCCGGCGTGGCCTGCTCGCCTCTGTCCGAGCGTTCGGCGACACCGCGCCACGACATCATGCGACGTCCAGCCTGCTTCCTTGTCGATGACGACGAGACCTGTCGGACCAGATTCCGTGGACGGTCGTTCAAGCGTGCTCATCGGGGTCCCTGTGCGGACGTTCGTGAAGATCGCGCAGGATCTCTTCGACACGACGGCCATGACCTATGGCTGGGTCAGCAACGAAAGCGAGCGTGGGAGTGCGCTTCATACGAACCTGCTTCGAGATCACGCTCTGGAACTGCGCGCGTCGCGACGAAAGAGCGTGTGCAGTTTCTTCGGACAGCGAGCTCAGGTACACCGTTGCGTGTCTGAGGTCATGCGAGATCTGAACGCCGGTTACCGTCGCCATCCTCAGGCGATCGTCTGCGTCCGAAGCTCGCTCTATCTGCTCTGCGATCACCTCGCGCAACAACTCGTTCACGCGAGCTGTTCGGGGGTACGGCGTCGCCGCCCTGTTCTCGTGCCGGCGTGCGGACACGGCCTCCTCCCGGTGCCGACGTTCCTCGAATCTCCAAAATTCTCACTACGCCGTCGGCGGCGCGGCCGCGTACCCGCTCAAGTACGGGCGATCTCTCGTTCCTCGAAGGTTTCGATGATGTCGCCCGCCCTCAGGTCCTGGAAGTCGGACAGGCCGATGCCGCACTCGAAGCCGCTTTGGACCTCGCGGACGTCGTCCTTGAACCTACGAAGAGACTGTATGGAGCCCTTCCAGATGATGACGCCGTCGCGCAGGAACCGAACCTTCGAACCTCGCGTTATGACTCCTTCGCGCACGTAACAACCGGCAACCGCGCCCACTCTGGGGACACGGAAAACCTGTCGAACCTCGGCTTCCCCCGTGACGATCTCCTCGAACTCTGGAGCCAGCATTCCGACCATCGCTGACTCGATGTCCTCGAGCAGCTTGTAGATGACCTCGTATGTTCGGATCTCGACGTCCTTGTCCTCTGCCAACTCGCGCGCGCGGCGGTCAGGCCGGACGTTGAACCCGATGATCGTCGCTGTGGAGGCAATTGCCAGGGTCACGTCGTATTCGGTGATGCCGCCGACACCACGGTGCACGAAGCTGAGCTTTACCTCTTCGCGCTCGAGCTTGCGCAGGCTCTCGGTGATGGCCTCGAGCGTTCCCTGGACATCGGTCTTCAGGATCAAATTCAAAGTGGCTGCTTCTCCCCTTTGAATTTGCTCGAACAAATCCTCGAGCTTTGCGCCGGGCGCTGTGGGCGAAGGGGCGTGGCCCGCGACCCGGTAGCGGCGCTCGCGTGCCTCGCCAATCGTCCGAGCTGTGGTTCGGTCCGTGGTCACCCGAAGCTCGTCGCCGGCGGAAGGCGGCTCCGAGAACCCGAGAACCTGGACGGGCATCGAAGGCGGTGCTTCTTTCACCTGGTCGCCCTGATCGTCGATCAGGGCTTTGGCCTTGCCCCACGCGGCGCCCGCGACGACCGAGTCGCCCACCCGAAGCGTCCCGTTCTCCACGATGACCGTCGCCACCGGACCGCGACCGGGCTCGAGGTTCGCTTCGAGTACGACGGCGCGCGCCCTACCCTCGGGATTCGCCCGCAACTCCTCGATCTCTGCAACCAGAGTTATCTGTTCGAGCAGATCGTCGATCCCCGTTCCTTGGAGAGCGGAGACGTCAACCACGATGGTGTCGCCACCCCACGACTCAGGCACGAGCCCCCGCTCCGCGAGCTGCTGCATGACGCGATTCGGGTCGGCGTCGGCTTTGTCGATCTTGTTGATCGCAGCGATGATCGGCACCTCGGCCGCCTTTGCGTGGTCGATCGCTTCGATCGTCTGTGGCATGACACCGTCGTCCGCCGCAACGACCAGGACCACGATGTCCGTCACCTGCGCACCGCGCGCCCTCATGGCCGTGAACGCTTCGTGGCCCGGTGTGTCTATGAAGGTGATCGCGTGGCCGTTCCATTCGGTCTGATATGCACCGATGTGCTGCGTGATACCCCCCGCCTCGCCCGAGACGACGTTGGCGGAGCGGATCTTGTCAAGGAGCATCGTCTTGCCGTGGTCGACGTGTCCCATGACGGTCACCACCGGCGGTCTAGGCCTCAGATCCTCCTCGTCGTCCTCTTCCTCTTCCTCGAAATACTTGGCCTGGAGCTCCGCCTCCTGCTCTTCGCCTGGATCGACCAGGCGGACCTGGGCCCCGAGCTCAGCGGCGAACAGTTCGATCATGTCATCACTTAGTGACTGCGTAGCCGTGACGACCTCACCCTGGAGGAAGAGGAACCGGATCACATCACCCGCGGATCGGTTCAACTTCGGGCCGAGCTCGCGCGGGGTGCTACCGCGTTCGACGATGATCTCGCCCTCTGGAATGGGCGCGTTCGACGGCGTGTAGGTGGTGAGCTGAGTCGGCTCGAGCTCCTCTAAATTGCGGCGCCGACGCCGTGGCCGACGCTGGGGTTGCCTCCCGCGACCACCCGGGCCACCACGTGCACCCGGCGGAGGCGGACCACCTCCAGGAGCGCGGCCGACGAAGCCGCCGCCGCCCGGCCCTCTTCCCCCGCTGAAACCGCCGGGTCGACCGCTCCCACGATTGAAACCTCCAGGACGGCCGGACCTCTCGGCCGGCCGTGGGGCGCCGCCCGGCTCAGCCGGGCGAGGGCCGCCGGGAGCGCGCCTCCCCGGGGGTGGTGGGATCGGACGACCGGACTGCGAACGCGGCGGACCTGCGGGAGGGGGCGGAATCGGACGCCCCGACGAGCTGACCGGGGGACGAGGCGGAGCGGGCTGGGCACGACCCGATTCGGTCTGGGGTCCTGATGAGGTGTCGCTCACCGAAGGCGGAGCAGCCGCAGGTGCTCGGCCCTGGGCGCGCGGAGGCGGGGCCGCAGAGCGTGATCTTTGGGCCGGTGCGGCACCGGGTGCCTGGCCTGAGCCGTGATGGCTGGGCGCGGCGACATCTGTTTCATGTGTGGTGGCCGCCCGCGCAGGAGGGGGAGCGGCTGGTGCGGCAGGGGCTTGGAGCGCAGACTTCGGAAGTGTCGAAGGCGTGCCAGGTAGAGCACCGGTCGCCTTCGAAGCAGGAGTTTGCGCGCCAAGAGTTTGGGCGGCAGGGACCTGCGCGGCAGGGACCTGGGCTGGAGCAGTTTGCGGGGTGCGATCCTGCGCGGCAGGCCTGGAAACGCCGGTCTGGGCAGCGGGACGGTCGGTTGCCGGGGTCTGTGTAGCGCCGGGCTCGCGCGGTGAACCGGGCAGGGTCCTACCGGGAGTCGGGCTCGCTGCCGGCGGAGGTACGCCGGGTGGGCTCGGGCGGCTCACGACCAGACGACCACCACCGGAACGGCCTTTGGCGGCTGCGGCTGCTCCCTTTTCTCCCTTTTCTTTGTCTTCGGCCGAATCCGGTGCGCCGTCTTTGGACCTCGACACCGCGGTGCGCGTGGCAGGCTCCTTGGAGGGGGGCTCTTCGGGCTGAACGTCGCGCCTCAAACCCTCGCGGTCGGCTTTCCTCCTGGCGCGATCGGCTTGGGCGTCCTCGATCGACGAGGAATGGCTCTTCACGCCTATGCCTAGTGACAGGCAGAGATCCAGAGCCTCCTTGTTCGTGAGACCGAGCTCGCGGGCGAGCTCATAGACCCGAATCTTCTTGGGCACCTGCTGTTACGATCCTTTTCTTTTCCACGACGGACCGGCCGATCGGTCCGCACCATCCTCCCACAAGCCGACATCGACCTCTTCCGGTTCGAGGTCGCTTACCAACCTGCGTCGCAACGAAGCCAGGCTGGACGCCTCCAATTCGGCCCGAAACGCCCTACCGAATGCTCCCCGCTCGAAGGCGAGCTCCACGCAACGTCTCGAGCCCGCACACAACCATGCACCACGGCCCCGCCGACTCCGGCCGATCGTGAGCGTCCCGTCCTGTAACAGCCCGACTCTCACCAATCGGTCAACGGAGGCTACCTGCCGGCAACCAATGCACGTACGTAGGGGGGCTATCCCTGCCCCTCTGCACCGTCCCCGGCTTCAACCGAACCGGGAGCGCTCCCGGTCTGCGTTTGCGCGGTCTGCGTTTGGGCGGCCGCTCCTACATCGGGAACCGCCGCTCTGTCGCCCGAAGGCCTGGACTCGGCGCTGTCCGATGTCGCACCGACCTCGTCGTCTCCGCCCCCGGCCGCGCGAGACCATTCGGCCGCGGACACAGCCTCGCCGCCCTCGGCGGGCTGCCAGACCATTTCGCCTGCCTCGTTCTCGACCCACTCGCCTTCGGCCCACTCCTCGCCGTAGCCGGCCTCTTCCTCCGCGAGCTGCGTCTCGCTCTTGATGTCGACGCGCCATCCGGTAAGACGCGCAGCCAGGCGCGCGTTCTGGCCTTCCTTGCCAATGGCCAGCGAGAGCTGGTAGTCGCTGACTACGACCGTGGCGGTTCCGTTCTCTTCGTCCAGTCGCACTTCGCGGACGCGGGCTGGCTGGAGCGCGGCTTGGATGAAGTCGACCGGATCGTCGGCGAACGGCACAACGTCGATCCGCTCGCCCCGCAACTCGTTCGTGACCATCCGTACGCGCGAGCCTCGCGCACCGACGCAGGCGCCTACCGGGTCCACGTTCGGGTCGTTCGACCACACGGCGAGCTTCGTACGATGACCAGGCTCCCTCGCGGCTGCCCGGATCTCGACCACACCGGAGGAGATCTCGGGTACCTCCAGCTCGAAGAGACGCTTTACGAGCCCTGGGTGGCTGCGGCTCACGACGATCTGGGGGCCC
>DASPVS010000217.1:0-4332 GCA_035622235.1 Acidimicrobiales bacterium
CGTCGCGCCCGATTCGCAGGCGGGAGGTTCGCCACCCTGGCTTTGATTTTGACCGTTGTGCTGACTGCGGGCTTCGCGACGGCAGCCGCAGCAAAGGGACCGAAGTACCCGGCGCCGGGCTCGGGGACGGAGACCACCACCGGCACTGACGCGGGCTTGACCGGTGGCGTCACCTTTTCCTTTACCGACGTGAATACCAAGAAGTTCAAGTCGGAGGTTTGGGGACTCTGGTACCCGCAAAACCCTGCAACGTGGTCGTTCGGACCGAACACCGCCACGTTGGCGTACAACAGTGCCAGCTCGAATCTCGCGGCAGGCGAAGCCGTCTTCTCCGGCTCGGCGGAGTTCCCCTACCTGGCTGGCACCACGAGCCTGCCTGTCCAGCTCGTTGTGCAGGCTGAGGGGGGCGTGGCTATGGAAACTGCAGCTGCGGCCAATCTCAAAATCCCGGCGACTGTCGGTGCCGTAATTCCCGTCACGGGCGACTGGTCAGTGAATCTGACGTTCGAAGTGTCGCCTGACGGCGGGACGACCTGGGACCCGGCCGATACGTACTACAACAACACGCCGCACAACGTGGATGGCAACACCTCCTCGTCGGTGAGCGGCGCCTTCTGGTTCAAAAAGTGACGTGACTTAGGTCCTCACGTTTTAACGGACGTCAGGACTAGCGGCCAGGTGCTCGTGACTGAGAGCACCTGGTCCCTGCGTCGGGCGGCCTGCAACGGGCATTGGGGGCGAAAGATCCCCCTACGGCCGAGACCGCACGCGAAGACCACGCCGACAGCCAAGCGCCATCGCCTCGTTGACCAGTCCGAGGACCGAGCGGGACGTGCCAGGCGCGTACTTCGGATCGAAGGTCACCCGATCGGTAATGACACGGCTCAGGATCCAGTGCGGTTACTGCTGACCGGGCCTGGTTAGGACCGGCTCGCTCACCGGCAGTACCGGTCGGGTCGTAACCGACGGCGGTTTCGAGCCCAAGGAATCGGCTCATTGACACCCAAGGGTTTCAGACAGGCGAAAGCCTCAGGTCAGCGCGCAGATCGCGTAGCCGGTTAACGTCGAAGATGCCGCCGAGGTGTTGTATTCGCCTGGGCGCCATTCGGTCGTGCTGGACGGGCCGTCAGACGTGATGTTCACTGCCGGGCTGTTCGAACTCGAACTGATGCCACCGCCCATGATGTCGGTTTGACCCGTCCTGAGTTTCGGGCAGGACACTGATACGAAGCTCACTGCGCCGGCTGGGTTGGAAACCGCCTTCGACTGAACAAGCTTGTACCCGCTGATCTTCTTCCCGCACACTGCCTGGGCGTACAGGGTTGAACCGTTCGGATTGTTCACGGTGACCTGCCAGGAATAGGTAGTGCCGGTCTTGACCGGGAACGATGAGCTCAGGGGTCCAGTGCCCCCTCCGCCCAGGACCCTGTCACCTGCGGGGCACTTCACCGACACGGATGCCGGGATCCCGGAAACGGTCGGAGTACTGTTAAACGGCGTCTCCCAACCCTCGGGAGCTGTCGCGCATTCGGCGCTCGCAATCCCTTCCGCGTCGGATCCATACAGGTCTCCCAGCCCCACGGTCCATCCGTTCGTGGCTGTCGGATAGGACCAGAAGTTATCCACGGCGCCGACGGAGTTGTAGAAGCCACCGCCGAGCGGAACCGTCCCGACAGGACAAATGGGCGTCTCACTTTGAGTGGGTCCAGGGCTGACGGTGTAGTTCGTGGTCTGGATGCTGTAGTTCGTCAATCCGCCTGAAGCACTCGCAGTTCCTGATATCGCAAACACGCTTACGATGCTGAGAACTGTGCCGAGCACGACGATAACTCGAATGCGCCTCATTGGTTTTTCCTTTCCGTCGTCATCTGACCCTTCCCCATGTCGCAGGGGCAGCTCGTGCTCGAAGGAACAAGTGAGAATGCGACCTCGTTACCACGTGGTCTCCGCCGATGGCCACGACTTTCACCCGACCCTTGCGCCGTCAAGGGAGGCCCTGGGGCCCCGCCATTCCGAGTGACGGTAACTCCAAGAAGGACCAACGGCAAGCGCTAGCGAATATGTGCCGATCCCGTTAACTCGGCCCGGAGGGCCAACAGTCCGCAAATGACAACCCCGTGGGCGATCCCGGTCGGGTCGAGCCGGACGACGCCCACCCTCCTCCCGGGTCAGTTTCGAGAGGTCCGCCTAAATGCAGTCGGAATAAAGGTTCGTATGAAGAACCTCTCCGGAATGCAGATCGATGGAGCTGGGTTCGCGACCGTCGAGTGCGTTAGATGACAGAAGGTAACGCCCAGGCGTCACGCTGAGCCGATAGATGTGTGTACCTCGGACTGTTTCGGTAGCGACAACTTGGTCCCCAGCGCTAACAGTTACGCGTACCGGGATCGCGGCGACCTGAGCCTGGGATGTGATCGCCATGGCCTCACAAGGCGCAGCAACGCCAGTCACAACCCCGGCCGCGGTCCGGTGGATTGAAGGGCTTGTCCTTGTGGTGGATGCCGGTGCTGAGCAAGCAGCGCATATACCTAGCCCGAGGAGGGCCAACGGGATGACTCGTTTCGTTTCTCTCACATCCACTAGACGATTCTGACGCGCCCGAAGTTGCCTAGAAGGTCACCGCCTTCTCACGCATCCTCAAAGTGCCGAACCAGCGCACCCGCCCACCGACGCGACGCGACCGGTATTCGCGGTTGCTGAGTGATTCCGATTGGATTGGACCCGACCACCGCTGTTCCTCATCAGCGCCGCACACCGGCAGTTGCTCGCAGCTTGGACAGAGGCGTTTACTTCAGCGTGTCATAGAACAGGAGATCTCCGCCCTCGGTCAGTGCGTCGAACACTTCGACGGACCCTGATAATTCACAAAATGGTGCATACATGGTGCCCGTGGCATCGACCTGGAAGAGGCCATTCGTGGAGTTCTCGTTCATGGGGGCGTACAGGTCTTGCTCACCACCGTTGAACTGCAACACCAGTGAATTGCTGGTATTCAGGTCGGCAGCGACGAACGATTGGCCGGATGAACTGTCCACATTGATGTTTGACATGGTCAAGGTATAGTCGCCAGTTGACGCCGAACACGAGAACTCGGTCTTGACGGCATTCTCGACGAAAGACGAATAGTTGGTGAAGTGGTCGGCCTTGTAGGTGTTGCCATGGGCACCGGCGACTCCCCCTGTGGCCAGGATCACCCCTGACGTCGACGCACCGCTGATAACGAGAAGGCTGAGCGCAACCGTAATGAGACGCTTGTTGATCATCGGTTCATCGCTTTCGGGTCGAGACTCGCACCTGACGTGGATCTGAGGGCGGGGCTCTTGATTGGAGACACCCTCGTCAGTCTCCGCGCTTTGTCAGATTGTGTCTGTGCGCTAGGACACGCTACGGGGCCAAGTGTGACGATACGGTGCCCATCTGCGCCCCACCCGAAGTGACCCTAGATACCCCGCGTACAGGGCGGGAGTCTTCGACGTCTAGAGCCGCCCGGTATGTACCGAACTCGCGTACCTTGACTGGAGGCCAACCCGGTCGGTAATCACGGCCCTGCGCGATCCAGTACGGCTTACACCGACAGGACCGGGTACCCACCAGCGCGCACACCGGCAAAGTAGGGCGGACTGTAACTAGTCGCTCAGACGCTTGTACCAGGCGTCTACGACACGATCTACATGCCAGTTGGCGAGCCGTTCACTCCGCTGGGGTCGCGTCTGGACAACTCCTGAGAACTCGGACGGTACTTCGTCAGGTCGCCAACCCAAGGACCCGATCCTTTGCCATCGTCCTCCGCCGGTGTCGCTACTGAAGAGGAGGTGGAACTGCAACGTCGCCGGTGATCGTTGTCCTCGCTTGAAAAGGGGAGGTCCCGCTTCCTCTATGGCTCTCACGCCGGTCAGCTTCGGAGAGCCGAGGGCGGCAACTTGGTACGACGGTGTCGTTTGCTTTCCGATAGCTCTCTCCAGGTTTCTGATCTCAAAAATCCATGTGGCCACCTCCCTCCCAGAGGGGTGGGAGTAGGTCAGGAGGTCGCCCACCTCATAGGGCGTGGAGTCGAGCATCGGTCGTGGCACCCGAGTGGGTGACCGTTGTGAACTCAGCAGGAGTTCTCGGGTCTTCTGGAGGGCGCGCTGCCTACCAGCTCGGTCTTCGGGTGGCCAACGTTCCAAATCGTCACCGGAATCGATCACGCGTAACGCATGGCTACGTACGTCGGGCAACAGGCGACCGAGCTTCCATTGCGTGACCGCCAGAGCAATCCAGGCGATGTCCCTGTTCGTCTGGCTGAAGAACTCAGACGCATGAAAGTCGAACACGCGCTCGGTTGCTTCCTGA
>DASPVS010000218.1:0-2592 GCA_035622235.1 Acidimicrobiales bacterium
ACAAGAAAATCACCCTGAAAGCCCTCCGAACTAGGAGGAACGTCTCCCCCGATACGCACTCAAGTTCACTTCAATGAGGACTTACGAATCCTCACTTTAAGCAATTCGGAAGCTCTTTGCAAGCCACCATTCCGAAGTCATGTTGCTGGCGCTCGTGAGTACTGAGAAGGCGATTGCGCCATACCAACGCTCAACGACGCAGGACTCGCGTAGTAGGACACCGACGACGGCGACCCTTGCCTTTCTACGAGGCAATGGATGGACAGTCAAACACTCCCGTTGTTGAGTCATTAGGTCGAATCCCTAAATGTCGGCGACTGCATGGTTTCAGACGTTCCGGGGCGACCGTGGTGGTTCTGAATCGGACTACTTCAGCTGACCCGAGCTGAGCGAGCTGGTCGTTCTCCACCTGAGTAACTTTGAACTCGTTGCACTGTGCGCGACGCGGTAATCTGAGGTACTCGCCGGGGCGATCCCGGCCCCCCGTGTTATGTGACTAACGGTGAGCGAAAACGAGCCGTCGTTCGGGTCGCATTCTTGGCTCGATTCCAAAGTTGCGATTCCACGCGAGACGGAGGCCTCTTTGTTGTCAAGAGGCTCGTCGACGTCTGCTGGAGGCAGGATTCGGCCGCGTCGTCACTCGCTTCGCTGAACGTCCTACGGTGGAGGCTGGCTCGGGAGTGGCTTGTCCGAAGAACCGGCGCCTGGGGTGTGAGCTGGTCACGCTGGAGACAGAGCCGTTCCCCTTCTGCCCTCCCGAGCCTTTCTGATCTTGCTCCTGTTCGTCGCGTTGGGCGTCCGAGACCATCGCGGTGTAGAGAGCGTCGCTGATGCGGCGTTTGAGGGCTCGAAGTGCCATCTTGGGACTCTTACCCTCGGCGATCTTGCGGTCGTAGTAGGCGCGTCCCTCGCTGTGTCTGTGACGGATCTGGGTGACCGCGGCCATGTGGATCGCATGGTTGAGCTGACGGTTCCCGCGTCTAGAGAGCCGGTAAACCTTGTGAGGGCCCGAAGAGGCCTCGATGGGAGCAGTCCCGTTATAGGAGGCGAAGCGGCCGCAGCTCGAAAACCGTCTCACGTTTCCGGTCATGCCGAGCACCATGCCCGCAACCACAGGACCGACCCCGAATAGATCGGTCGTGGTGGTCCTAGATGCCGCAACGACATCTCCAAGACGGGTATCGACTTCTTTTTGCTGGGCGTCGATCCGCCGCAGATCCGAAAGCTGCTCCTCAGCCAACTGTTTTCGTGCTTGGCCGACGGCATCAGTGGGCTCGATCGTCTCGAGCAATTTGGCCACGCGAGCTGCGGATATCTCCTTTTCGAGGCCCCCGGGCACCAGCTCGAGCAAAAGTGCATGTAGCCGGTTGGCCACCCGATTCCTGCTGCGCGAGAGCTCGCGCCGGCGTCTCACCCACACCTTCATCACTGCTGTGTGGTCCTCTTTGGTCACCTGGGTGAGGCCCTTCGAGCGCAAGGCCGCGATGGCGACAGATCGTGCATCGTTGGGATCGTTCTTGTTCACGTCGCCGTTCTCGAGCAGCCGGACTCTGGCCGCGAGCTTGGGTTGGACGTCTAGCACCTTTTCGCCGGCTGCGACGAGCTGCTGAGCGAGCAGGTAGCCAAGCCCAGCTGCTCCTTCGATGGCCCAGGTGCGGGTAGGCCATCTCCTCGCCCAGGTCAGAAGACGCTGTGCCTGGTCGGTCGAAGAACGCACCCTCATAACGTCGAGGATCAGCTCGTGCTCGTCGAGTGCCATGGCCGTGTGTGAACCCTTGTGAGGATCCACACCGATCATCACTGCTGTCATTCACCGCTCCTTTCTACGGTTGCTTGATGAGACCGCGGTGGGCAGATCTGATATCAGGACGATCGGCGCTCGCGCCTCTTTCGAGCCACACCACGGCGAGATCCGAGGGTCGGCAGCTCCATCGAAAGCCAGACCACGAAGATCGGCAGAATGTTCACGAGCCAACCCATCGGATCCCTAAACGCTACGGCTCACGTGCAGCGTCTTGGTGGATTATCAATCAGAATGTCCTGAAACCCCAGGAAGCTGTCCAAGCGGCCATCGCCTATGCGGCTAACCGAGGTGCGTTTCTCGAACACGGGCGATGAAGTCGATCAGGTGGTTCACGTCGCTCTGATCATGATGCCGGATCGTCCAGTCCAACCGGCGGAGAACCATGTAAGCGACGTAAATGGTGAAACGATCGTGGTCCGCTACCTCTTTGACCTTTCCCCAGACCAGCTCCTGTGTCTCCGGGGACGAACGGGCGTGGGTGAAGCCGAAGGCGAAGGTGACCAGATCGAAGGCTCGGTCGCCGGGTCTGCAACTCTCCCAGTCGACGACGGCGCTCAGGCGGTTGCCGACACGTAGAACGTTGCGGTGATGGAAGTCGAGGTGGACCAGGTCCTCGCTCGGCAGATCGCCGACCGCTGCGCCGATGGACTCGATCCAGCCCAGGACGGCTCGACTTTCAGCGGAATAGCTCCTGAGTGTCTCGTGGAGGCAGTAGCCGTTCGCTCCCTCTGTGAGGCACTGGGAGACGTATTCCCGCCAGGCTCTCTTCGGATCGGCCTCTCCTGCCT
>DASPVS010000219.1:0-4828 GCA_035622235.1 Acidimicrobiales bacterium
CGAATATGACTAAGACCCATTTACGCCCCATCGTCGCGGCAGTCGTAGCCGTCCTCGCCGGCTCTGTCGCCGCCGCGTGCTCCCAACAGAGTTCAAGTCCCAGAACAAGCGACGCGCCCGCCGACCCGGTAACACTCTCGCTGGCCACGTCGCTGCAAAACGCCCAGGGCACATGGGCCGTCGTCCCGATGGGTCACCTTGACCAGACTCTCAACACGTTCTGGCAGCTTTTCTTCGAACCTCCCGGTGGTACGACGTGGTCGAACGAGGTCGACGCGACGGCGGTCGCCACGAATGGAGGTCTGACTCTCGCTTCGGGCTCCGACGGAAGTGTGATCGTCGGGATCAGGCCGTCCAATCTCCTGCGGTATTCACCTCTCATCGCCACTACCGACGCCGGGGGAACTTGGGCAAACGGCGTGCTTCCCTATGGTCTCTCTGCCTATCCGGACTCGCTGGCAGCGTCGTCGGAGCAACAAGCCGCCGCCCTCGTCGAAGCGCCGCGCGGAGACCAGGTCCTAGAAAGTCTCGGGACGCTCGGGAGCTGGAACCCTCTGGTCGACGAGCGCGCTCTCGCGGCGACACCAGCGGGAAGCGTCTGCGGTCTGCGCGCGATCACAGCCATCGCGTACTTGGCCGGCACCCCGTTCATCGGGGGATCTTGCGACCGCCCTGGTGAGGTGGGGATTCTTGCAAGGAGATCGGGGTCGTGGCAGCTCACGACGCCCTTCTTGAACACAAAGGGGTCGGGACTGGGTGGCGACGAATTCGAGGTTCTAGCCCTTCGGCCCACCGGAGACGGATTGTCCGCACTGTTTGCCGGCTACGGCGGCGGAAGCGATGGCAAGAGTGACAAGGGTGTGATCCTCCTGGGAGCTTGGACGTCGGACGGGCATAAGTGGACGACTTCGCCGCCGTTGCAGCTCTTGCCTCAGGAGCGTCTCGCGTCGTTCGGTCCCGCCAACGGGTCGAACGTCTTTGTGCTCACCAGCGCAGGGTCTTCGGAGGGCACGGGTTCGGGATCCGTACCCGCCCCCGAACGGTTGGAGGTCTTGGCACCCGGGGAAAATTGGGTTCAGTTGACAACACCACCGGCGGGTACCGCCACGGTCGCGTTCTCCTCGGACTCAAAGGTGGACGCACTCGCCGTTGACCAGTCAATTCTTTCTGTCTGGTCGCTCACACCCGACTCTCATGATTGGACCCGAGCCCAGGTCATACGAGTCCCGATCCAGTACGGTTCGTCCAGTTGATACGGCCGCGAAATGTCCGTCGACGATCGGTTGTGATCGGGTGCGAGGAAGCTCGTGAGTCGATCTCGGCATGTTTCGACCGGGAGCGTCCCCTCTCGCCGGTCCGGACGGTCGAAGCGCATCTTGCGGGTTGTCCACGTTGTCGTGACTTCCAACGGGCCGCGACCGATTTGGCCGTCCGACTCCCGCTCGAGGCGTCCAAGATCGCCCCCGAGGGCCTCGTGCCCCGCCTGATCCGGCTCATGGCGACCGAAAACGGGGACTCCTTCCTCGGTCCCGCGAAATCCGACTCCTCCCTCGGACCCGCGAAATCCGACTCCTCCCTCGGACCCAAAAAGAGAGAGCGGGTGATCGGATTTCGTGTAAGCGGCAGAAGAGACCGTCGTTCGCTTTCGCGTTGGGCAGCTACGCTCGCTGCAGCGGTAGTACCCGTTGTAGCAATCCCGTTCGGGATTTCGGTCCATGGCCACATCTCTCCAGTCCGATACTCCACTCCCTGCACCGCCGAACAACACCACCCGGGCCTTCATGGTTGAAGTTGTGTTTCCTCCGCGACGATTCGACCGGCTTGCTGGCGGCGGGCGATCCTTGGGGCGCGAAGAAACCGAACAGGTAGGTCTTCAATGCCACGGATGAGTGGCTCGAACGGGATGAGCAACGTGAGGTTCGACCTTCACAACGCTCTCACAGCCTGGCAATGGAGCCCGTTCTCCATATTCATCGTCGCGGTGGTGATCGCCCTCGGGTGCTGGTACCTAAGCGCGGACTGGCAGCTCGCGGCCCGCGGACGACGCTGGCCCGGTCTTCGAACAATGAGCTTCTTCGGGGGACTCGTTGCGATCGACCTCGCATTCCAGTCACCGGTCTCCACGTTCACAGGTTCTTACTTCGAAGCACACGTCGTCCAGCACTTGCTGCTCATGATCGTCGCGCCGCCGCTTCTGGCGATGGGGGCCCCTTCGACACTCCTGCTCCAAACAGCGAGCCGGAAGATCAAGACCCGGTGGCTCGCCGTGCTGCGTTCACGGCCATTCGCAGTTCTAACCCATCCGGTGACGGCGTGGTCTTTGTACTTCGGGCTCATGTTCGTCTTCTTCCTGACCCCGCTCATCAATTTCGCCATGCAGCACATGGCTCTCATGGACGCCATCAACATCGTCTTCCTGATCGGAGGATGCGTCTTCTGGTGGCCGCTGGTGGGAGCCGACCCGATAGTGCACTGGAAGATGAGCCACGGAGCACGGATGTTCAGCGTCCTCGTCGGAGCCGCGCCGGAAACGTTTCTCGGCGTCGCGATCCTTTCGCTGCGAGATCCGATCGCGTCGATGTACAGCGTGCAGAGCACCCATGCAGGAGGCGGGCTTCTGTGGATGTCGACGGAATTTGCGACGGTCATAGCTTTCGTACCGATCTTCGTGCAGTGGATGCGATCAGAGGAGCGGATTGCGGCAAGGGAAGACGCAAGGCGTGAGGCCGGTCATCGCCCCAGTTCGAGTTCTCGCGAAGCTGAAGCCGCACAAAGATGGGAGGCCGAGTGGATGGCGAGAACAGGGTCGGTGCCCTCGCAGGCTGTTGAAGACGGTTGAAATTGTCCCTTTCCCGGCGGAATAGTCATCCCTTCCTGACGAACTAGCTCGTCGACCACCACAACACACACCTCCCGCACCGATCCGTCGGTCAGGCGTCACCGTACGGGCCCACCCGAGCGGCATTGACGACAATCCACGAACCGAGGCCCCTACGGCCCCGCGACAGGCTGGGAAGTCTTATCCACCAATATCGGTTAGTCGCGTGATGTGGCGACAATCTCGGCAGCCACGATGAAATCTCGGCAGCCACAGGTCGACGAAAGACCTAATTGGCGCTGTCAGTCTGTCTGAGTCGCGAGATTCACCCGATTCGGGTGTGTCGGCGGGGCGAGAGATGCCAGATACTCGCTGCGAATCGCAGTTTTGTGCGCAGCTGAATGACATAACTGTCTTTTCGACCGGTCCATTTGATGGTCCGGACACACTGCGACGACTCGGGGGAAAGACCAGCGGACCGGGGGGAGGGGGAACGAAGTGAAACAGGGCAGGGGGGACCTGAGCTCATGCCAAGGCACTGTCGGTGAGTTCCCTAAAAGACAGCCACCTACTCCGGTGAGGAGGCGCTGCAACCCAACGAGCCCCGGGCCTCAATGATGGTTCAAATTGAATTTCGTGGTCGAGATGATCTTGTCGCTAATAGCGCGGCCCCGAAAGCCGGATTGATAAACCATCAGGACGGGTATCTTGTCGACTTCTCGTCCATCAAAGTGGGCGCTTCTCCGCGCTTCACACTCGTCGATGACGATCATGTCAAAACGTTGGGCGAGGTGGCGGACCTTCTTCCTCCGATCCTGGTGCGTCGGACTGACATGTCCATTGTGGACGGAATCCATCGCTACATGGAGGCGAAACGTTCGGGACGCAGGACGATTGCCGTTCGTTTCTTCGACGGATCACCCGAGGAAGCGTATATCGAAGCAATTAAAAGCAACGTCAGTCATGGGAAACCGTTGAGCTCCGCGGAGCGACGCTCGGCATGCCAGCGCCTTTTCCACTCAAATTGCGTCCTCTCGGATCGCGCGATTGGCGAAATATGCGGCCTTTCCGCGAAGACTGTGGGACAACTTCGCGCGTCTTCGACTGACGGGAAGCTTGAGTCGAAGGCGCGTCTCGGGCGAGACGGGCGGATGCGGTCAGTGGATCCCGTGGAAGCTCGGCAGCGAGCGGTCGATCTCATTCAGCAAGATCCTTCCGCATCGCTCCGGAAGATCGCACGAGAAGCGAGGGTGTCGCCCGGGGTTGTACGAGACGTCAAGCACCGGCTGGCAACTGGCGCCGACCCGCTCGATATCAATCCTGGTCACAGACGCATTACCACTGAAGATAACGAAGGCACCGCCAATCATGACGCGGCGATTTCGTCAGCCGTACCGGAATTCGCTACCTGGTTCGAGCGAACAGCGGTCAGCGAACAGGATTGGCGGAGTTTCGTTGACGCTCTTCCACTGAGCCGGATTTACGAACTCGTCGATGAGGGGCGCAAACGAGCAAGTTGCTGGGACGCATTCGTGTCAGCATTGGAACTCAGAGTTCGAAGCGGACGGTAAAGAACACCGCTTTCGACCCGCCTGTTTCACGGTGTCGTCCCCTATCCGCCGCGGGTGCATCGGATTAATCGGCTCGTCAGTCCTGCCCACGAATATCGGCTCGCCGCGTGGCGTGGATGGCGTTCTAGGACCCACAGCGTCGGAGCACGAAATCGCCAGGACCCTAGAGACCATCTCGGTCCTCGCGACGCCGCAACCGTAAGTCCCTGAAACGCGACACGACCCTCGGTGCGAAGGTCGGAGGCCGCTTGATGCACAAAGTGGCAGAGTAGGAAATCGGCTGTGGTTCCTTAACGGACCTTCTCCGGATTCGGAGATCACTCGGCGCCTGGCGAGAAGGCATACCGCTCGAGGCCGCTCGCGGTCAGCTGGCCCGGGGAATGTCCTTCCGCCCGGGCCGGCTGACCTCAACAACGTTCGCCTACCACGCTCGAATCAT
>DASPVS010000220.1:0-3059 GCA_035622235.1 Acidimicrobiales bacterium
GATCCCGTATGTGATCCCGACCATGACAAGGATCACCCCCAGGGCGAACGTGATGTTGCCGGGCCAGTCGATCTTGGCCTTTCTGCGTTCGCCCAGATCGCGAAGTTTCAAGTAGCCCCAGACGGTGCCGATGAGACCGACCGGCACCGACACGAGAAATATGAGCCGCCAGCTGATAGGCGCGAGCACTCCCCCGAGAATCAGGCCCATGAACGTGCCGCTGAATGCGGCTCCCTGGTTCACGCCGAGTGCCAATCCCCTCTGACCCGGGGGAAACGCATCGGTCAGGATCGCGGCCGAGTTTGCCATGAGCATGGCGGCACCCAGGCCTTGGAACAAACGCATGATTATGAGCCAGAGCCCCGCCGCGTGGCCAGAGGTCCAGGTGATCGAAAGCATCAACGAGAAGAACGTGAATACTGCGAAACCGAGGTTGTAGATACGCACTCGTCCGTAGATGTCACCGAGGCGCCCGAGTGTCACCACCAACACGCTCGTCACGACAAGGAAGCCGAGGATCATCCACAGCAGGTAGAAGCTGTTGCCAGGTTCGAGGGGGTTGATCCCGATCCCCCTGAAGATTGCAGGCAGCGAGATGAGGACGATCGAGCCGTCGATCGTCGCCATGAGCATGCCCATCGTGGATATGACGAGTGCGGTCCACTTGTAGCGGTCGTCGGGGATATAACCGGCGGGGTCGCCCTTGACCGAGCGCGCAACTTGAACCGCTCCAGGTGCGGCCTTTGTTCGTTCGGCTTGCTCCAGCTCGGTCATGGTCTCCTGAGAGGCGGCAGGCGCTCATGGCTGGCCCCTCCGCCTATCACGTTTACGTCAGCTTTACTTAACGTTAGCGTCAACTCCTTGGGCGCGCGAACGGACCTCCTCGAACCCCGCTCTGAGCAGGTCTCTTGCGTTATTTCGAAGAGGTCGCGTTAGGAGGCGGCCCGCATCTGGACCCGTCCCCGGCTTGGGTCTCTCGGACGTGGTTCTCGAGTCGTCGAGAGAAATGGACACCACCAGAATCACGCCGGTGTAGTTTCACTGTTGTCGTCCGAGAAGAGGGGGCAGCGTTGAAGTACACCGTTCACCGATGGGTTCCCGGCGGTCTTCAGGGAGGCGATGCGGCGGACGCCTTTCAGAGCAAGCTGAACGAATGGACCAGCGAGGAAGGTCAGCTTCTACAGGTGGTCCAGGTCCTCGGCGCGAGCGAAGGGCTGTGGGCAATCATCGGGCACGAAAACTGAACATCATCGCTACTTCATTTCTTGTGTTTCTTATCAGGACTGTGTGACTTACCAAGACTGTGTGATTTGGTCTTCGTTGCACCATCGCCGTTCGCCCCTGGTCGCGAGCCGCGATCTACTTCGAGGGATGCTCGAGTTTGTTGAGCCTCGTATGGATCTGCCGACGTACCACCGGGTGCCTCTGCTTCGAGAAGGCTCCTGACCCCGAGAAGCTCAGCCCTTGTTTTCTCGTCGACGACCGGGAACTTCGGGTCTATTTCCATCAGCGTGTTCGCTATCACCGCCGCGGCACACAGACGAGCGAACCACTTGCGGTCAGCAGGTATGACGTACCAAGTTGCCCACTCGGTGCTCGTTGCTGACAACATCTCGGAGAACGCCTTTTGGTAATCGTCCCACCGTGACCTTTCTCGAACGTCTGCGGGCGAAAACTTCCAGTTCCTCTCCGGAACATCGATCCTTTTCAGGAATCGGAAGCGCTGCTCCTCCTTCGACAAGTTCAAGAACAACTTCACGATCCTGAACCCATTGTCGTGGAGGTAGCGTTCCCAATCCCGGATCTCCCTGTATCTCCTTTGCCAGATGTCGCCGGATCTAGCTTCGGGCGGGAGCCTCTCGCGATCGAGCGCGTCCGGATGCACCCGCACGACGAGTACCTCCTCGTAGTGGGAGCGATTGAATATCCCGATGTCACCTCGCGCAGGAAGCCGAAGGACGTGGCGCCATAGATAGTCGTGATCCAGTTCCTCGCCGGAAGGAGCTTTGAAACTCGAGACGTGCACTCCCTGGGGGTTCACGCCGCTCATGACATGGCGGATGATGCCGTCCTTGCCGGCGGCATCGAGGCCCTGGAGACAGACGAGTACGCCATGGGTGCTTTGAGCGGCCAGGCGGGCTTGGTACTCGGACAGCAAGTCGATGCCAACCTGCAATTGCTCCAGGCCCTCCTTTTTCTTCAAGTCGGACTTGTACCGAGGGTCGAAGTCCTTCGGGAGATCCACTTTCGACCCAGGTTTGACTCGAAGCGGCTCGATCGCCTCTGCGATCCGTGCGGCTCGTATGTCGACCATCGGTGTTTCCCTCTCTTTAACTTCCTCTCTTTGACTTCCTCTCCTCGGCGCTCGAGCGAGTTCGAATCGAGGAGCCGCGCAGTCAGAGATCCGACCCGTCCATCGAGTTGCACGAAAGACGAGCGCGTATCTGCTGCGGTGTCGCGTCGAACCACCTACGGCAACTCCGACCCAGCGCGGACTGCTCGCTGTAGTCGAGAAGCACGGTGATCTGGTTCAACGGCAAGTCGGGGTTCGACAGGTACCGTTGAGCGAGATCTCGTCGTACCTCGTCCTTTATGGCCTCGAAAGTCGTACCTGCTTCCCGCAATCGGCGCTGCAAAGTACGCGGATGCAGATGGAGCGTTCTCGCGAGCTCACGTTGACCGCTCGCGCCGGTGCCGAGCAGGGCTTCGAGTGCACTTCGAACTCGCACGGTTATCCCCGCTCGTTCTCGTGGTTGACGACCTTCCAGGTAGCGCGTGGCTATGTTGCGGAGCTCTTCGATGTTTTCGCTGATCGGTACCTCCAGGCCGTCTGCCGAGACAACCAATGCGACATCGTTTGCTCCAAAGATGATCGGAGCGTCGAAGCGAGCTCTATATGTTCGCATCGGGGCTACTGCCCGGTGCATGAAGCGGACCTCGTGCAGTGGGCATCGGCCTCCCGAGAGCAATGTCGCGATCCGCCACGTGAGGGCAACTCCGTGCTCTGCGACCTGTGGCCGGTAATAATCCTCCAAGAATGTGAACACCAGACCTAACTC
>DASPVS010000221.1:0-9171 GCA_035622235.1 Acidimicrobiales bacterium
CCGAGCGCGGGCAAGACGACGTAGAAAGCGACACCACTCAGCACCACGACGAGAATCCGTTTGGCCCACGATCGGCGTGAACTCGGGAGCACGGACCTCGGCCGGGCCGGCTCTCGTGGCTCGCTCCCCGTTGTGTCCTTCACGAATTGACCATGATCGTCCGAGCGATTGCCCGGTGGACCGCCTTAGAACGTCGAATGCGGTCTCCTGACCGACCGTCGAACAGGAGGGCTTTGTGTCACGGTCGAGCGTACAAGTCTGCGGAAGGCCTTCGGCCAAGACGCCGAAAACGTCCCGTGAGCGCGATGCGCAACGGGTGATCTCGAACGGAGATCTAGAAATCGACCTGCCGGTATACCTTGATCAACGAACGTCGGGGACCGACAGACCGGCCCGCAACATGTCGACTTGATCCCGTTTCGTGCCAACGGCGTACATCGAACCCCGACCCTCCGAACCAACTTGGGACCGACGTCGAAGCCGACCTCTTTCATCAACTCGACGATCACAGTCGGTGACGGGACGAACCGGGAAGCGCCGCCTTTCGATTCGTCTCGGGTCACCGCTAGCGGCATGCTCCCAGCAGGTGAGAGATTTGTCGATACGGAGCACCGGCCGAGCTCGACCTCCCGTCCGTTGCATTTGGGTGCCACCGCGCTGCGTTTGGAACTCGCCGCCGAGGCTACCGGAGGCCATCGAAGGAAGGCGTCCGAAAAGGAACCACTTTTGCGAATCGTCCGATTTCGTCAGTCTCAAAACCTGCAGGACATTCAATACGGAACCCTCCGCCTTAGCTGAATCTGGCTCAAGCCGCGAAGGTAGGATGCACTTGTCGCCCTTGTTCGCCGCTGCCCGACGTCACGTCAAGCAAAACCGCGAAAAAAAGATCTGGCTGACTCAGTCCAGCGCGTCTTCGTCAAATTCACGGTAGAAGTCCGGATTTGCCACTATTCGGTCGAAGACCTCGTCGGACAAACGCTCGACCTGGCGGCCAAACCGGGTCAATTTTATGCCCTTCCTCTTTCCTTTCAAGGTGTTAATCGCGGCACGCGTGAGGACAGAGATGTGGCGCGGACGCACGCTCAGGATCTGCGACGGCTGGCGCCGCGCTGCCAGGCGTAAACCACCGATCGTCGGACCCGGAATGTTCATGTGAACGACCTTTGAATCCAAATAGAGCAGATCAGTTCGGCTCAACCTCGACCGAAAACCTGCGCCATGATGATAAATCTTGTGGTCGTACACACCGAACCAGAGAGGATGCAGGTTATTGGTATTGGTCCTCAGAAGCGGTAACCAAGGTGCTTGTACGTCGCGGAGTTGGTGAAGAAGGTTGCCGCCCACGTCGGTGACCTCGTCGCCAACCGAGTTAACCCAAGTGCCGCCGGGTCTCCAATCACCTTCAAGGTCGCGCCAGAAGCCCACTGTCGTCACACAGAAACAGGGATGTGGTTGTTGGTCCCCAAGATTCTCGCTGCGTCGTACGGCTGCAAGCGGATACCGACCGAGGGTCTGCTCGATCCAAGGCACGATCGGGCGAATCGGAAACGCATCACCGTCAAGGAACATCAACACGTCATCCGGATCGGCCTTGTCGATGACGACCTCGGCGAGCTCGTTGAGCTTGTCAGGATGCTTTCCGGGAAGGTCTACGCCGTATTTGAAACGGCTCCGAAGAGCAGGGTCGTCGATGCCATTGAGCGCGCCATAGATCTGCCAGGAGGACTTGAGGTTCAGTTCCAAGGCGCGTAGCTGTATCTCTACCCACTTGGTTTCGTGCCAATGAACGGTCACCACGTGGATCACAGACACCCAACAATAACTGGGTCCATTCCTGTTCGGCGGTCCCTGGCCGATTAACCCCGACAGCTCGGAGGATGGTGGAAGTTGATTAACACGCCCGTAGGGGCCACCTTCAAGACGCCTCGAGCCGACGCCACCCCCGTTCTCCAAGACACGATCCTTCGACAAGAATACGTCCGCAAAAATCCATGCCTTCAGGTTCACATCGCTCGAGGTGAGGGCTTTCGACGGCTACGGACGAACACATGGGCGGGCGCAACTGGTCGGTCGATCTAGGGTGAGCGAACTCCGGTTTTCGAACGAAGAACGGAAACTGTCGCCTGACGAGAGCCAATGCGTCCCCATCACGACTCGGGCCGCTCCGGGGCGCGAAGCAACCCCGGTAGCGGGGGGCTGCATGCCGAGGTCACCTCGCATTGTGACTGACGTCGGAGTATCTCCGCGTCAGAGGCCACCCTACCGGGCTACTCCTGCAAGCCGTGCGCGGGTGTTCGTAGGTTCGCCACCCTTCGTGTTCCCTGGATGACCGGGTTGCCCGAGAGCTCGAGCTAGAACATCCTTTACAGACTATTCTATTTAGAGTATTCTGTGCGGGATGCCTAGATGGTCCCGCTCGAATCCTCTGGCGCTGGCGGTGCTCGTATGCCTTTACGAGAAACCGATGCACCCCTACGAGGTCGCACAGACATTGCGTCAGCGTGCGAAGCACGACAGCGTTCGCCTCAATTACGGATCGCTTTACGCCGTCGTCGAGTCCCTGGAGAAAAAGGGCTTCATCAAGGCCACTGGGACGGTACGTGAAGGTAAGCGGCCAGAGCGGACGGTGTATCAGATCACCGACGAAGGCTCGCGCGAGATGAACGACTGGATGACAGAGCTCATCAGCGTTCCTGCAAAGGAATACCCGGCCTTCATGGCGGGGCTCTCGTTTATCCCCTCACTGCATCCGGACGAGGCGCTCATGGCATTGCGGTCCCGCGCTGACGCGCTCAGGGTCAAGCTTGCTGCCATGCGGGGAGCCATGAATGTGGCGAGGGAAGCCGGATTACCTCGATTGTTCGTGCTCGAAGCCGAGTTCGAGGAGCAGGAGCTCGCAGCCGAGCTGAAGTTTGTTACCGGTCTCGTCGAAGAGATGGCGTCTGGGACACTTGAAGGTCTCGATATGTGGCGGGTTTTCCATACAGATGATTTCAACCCGCAGGAGGTGGAATTCAAATTCGACTTCCCAACTGAATGAACCCGGGGCCGCGTGTTGCACCACGTGGCCCCGGGTCGTACGCACCACGGAGCCGGGTCGTAAACGACCTGCGCCGAGGCAACACTCAAAGCGTAGGCCTTTTCCCAACGGTTCCGGTCCTCACTAGCAAACCGACGTTTACACGCAGCACCCAACACCCGGTCTCGTCGACGATACGGAAGAAAGGCCGCGCTTATGCACGCACTCATCGAGGCTCAAGGCCTCACAAAGCGCTTTGGGAAGGTCCAAGCTCTCTGCGAGCTCGACCTCCGGCTGTCTCCTGGACAGGCAGTCGCGATACTCGGCCCGAACGGGGCGGGAAAGACCACGTTGATCCGAATGGTTGCAACGTTGTTGAAGCCCGATCGAGGCACCCTCGCCGTGAACGGCAACGACGTTGTAAAGGACTCGATGTCGGTCCGTCGGATGATCGGTTTGGCGGGCCAGTCTGCGGCCGTCGAGGAGATGATGACCGGCCGCGAGAACCTTGTGATGGTCGCCCGTCTCTACGGCCAGGGGAGGAAGCGCGCCTCGATAGCAGCGGAGAAGATCTTGGAGCAAATGAAGCTCACCGAAGCTGCGGACCGACAGGTTCGGACGTATTCCGGGGGCATGCGCCGTCGACTCGATCTCGGGGCAAGTTTGGTCGGAACGCCGAGGATTCTTCTTTTGGACGAGCCCACCACCGGGCTCGACCCAGTCAGCCGAAACGAGGTGTGGGATGCCATCCGGGAAATGAGTCGAAACGGTACCGACGTACTGCTCACGACCCAATACTTGGACGAAGCTGATCATCTAGCCGCAACCATCGTCATCATCGATGAAGGTCGCGTCGTCGCTCAGGGCACACCGAACGAGCTGAAGTCGCGTGTCGGCGCCGATGTGATCGAACTCCATACTGCGGATGTGTCGAGCATGCAGCGAGCGGCCGGAGTTCTCTCGATGCTGGGCCCCTCCGCGCCCGCCACCGACCCCGCCACGCGGCGTTGCGCATTAACGGCTCCTTCCGGTGCCGCACTCCTTCCGGCCGTGATCCGCGCACTCGACGAAGCGGCCGTGACGGTGGAAGACATCTCACTGCGCCGTCCCACTCTCGACGAAGTGTTTCTAGCCCTCACCGGCCACACGACCGACCCGTCGACCCCAGGATCGACTGCTCAGAAGGAGAGCGCAGCATGACGACGGATCTCACACTCGACGCAGCGGATCTGACAGACACTGGGCGAGTCGTGGCGCTGGAACAAGGCGCGTCGTACCTCGTATCTTCGGTGCAGGTGGCTCTGCGGACCATCAAGAAATTCGTCCGCACGCCAGCCCTCATCGTTGCGGGCACCGCTCAAGGGGTTCTCTTCCTCCTGATCTTCCGATACGTCTTCGGCGGCGCCGTCGCGCACACAGGTGAGCTCTCTTATGTCGACTTCCTGGTACCGGGCTTCGTAGTTACCGGAGTCCTGTTCCAGGGTATGAGCGCGAGCAGCGGAGTGGCCGAGGACTTGCAAGGGGGCCTCTTCGACCGGCTTCGGAGCCTGCCCATCCGGTTGCTCTCGATCGTCTCAGGCAGGGTCGGCGCCGACTCGGCACTCGTCGCGTGGGGCGTTCTCGTAATGACCTTGGCCGGCTTCGCTGTGGGGTTTCGCGTCGCCGGCTCGACGAGCGAAGGCTTTGCAGCTCTCGGCCTCACCGTTTTGTATGGATTCGCCTTTGTCTGGATGTTTGTCGCGATGGGCCTCTTCGCGGGCAGCCCTCAAGCGGCACAGGGTCTCTCGTTTCTCGTCTTCCCACTCAGCTTTGTGTCCTCCGCGTACGTACCGGTCTCGACGATGCCCGGCTGGATGCAGGCATTTGCGAACAACCAGCCTATGACTTTCATGTGCAACACGGTTCGCTTGCTGACCGGCGGCCGTGCTGCCGAACAACTTCTCGGCCATTCCGTCTCGTACTACCTCTGGCCTTCTCTTGCCTGGACGGCCGGAATCATTCTCTTGTTCGCCCCGTTGGCGGTTCGGAAACTGACGCCGTCGTGAGCGGTCCCACATCGTCCGGCCGACGCCGATTGCGCGAAGACTGTCGGGGGCTCAAAACCATGTAACGCTCAGTAGCGATAATCCCCCTGTGCGTGACCGGCGTCGCCAACTCCTTGTCCCCTCAAGCATTTGTATTGGCCACAAATAGTGCTCGGGGCGGCAGGACATGCAAAAATCGAGGGCGCGCCTGGGGGATTTTTCCGCCGATCCCTGTGGCGACGAGGGGAGACCCGTCCGGAGGGCAGTCGGCCCCCCCGCTGCCCCCGGGGTCCCCTCGTTGCTCGCCTCTCCTCGTTGTCCAAGTCCGGGGACCTTGAGATGGCCGGGAACGGGTCGTCGATCCCCGCGATCACGTGACAATTCGTGTGGCACCCACCGGCTATCGCCCGACCACCTGATGCACTTGTCGAGGAACCGAAGACGTCCGTTGAAAAGGCGAGACGAGGTCGCGCAAAGTGCGTGCTTATGGGCCGCTTCTTCCCTGTATGCAGAAGCGTTCATATTCCCTGAGAACATGGCACATTTCCGCTTGGACGTTGAAACGATTTCAACCTCGCTGTCGTTACACAAAGAAGATCAAAACTTTAACGGTACTCGAAACAAACATGAGTTTTGCGACCAGTGGACTCCCAATCCGGTCTCGGACCTAGACGCTCTTGAACATCAGGCGTAAGATGACTGCGTAATCTCGAATATCGGCGAGGCGGCGATGCGGGCTGGGGGTTTCGTTCGCCGGCAGGAGGTATCCAAATGATCCAACATCTTCCCAAGCGCGCCCTTTCTATCGGGATTGGGCTCGCACTGGCACTTACCAGCCTGGGTGGCGCACTGTTCATCACGAGCTTCGGGGGATCGGTAGCGTCGGCACAGACGTTCGACCAGCATTACCTGTGCTACACGGCGACCGCGAGCGGGTTCAAGGCGCCCCCGGGCGTTCGCTTGGTGAACGCGTTCGCCCCCAACGGGTTCGTTCCCAAGATCGGAAGTGCGAATTATCACTGCAACCCGGCGGTGAAGATCGTACCCTCAGGTACCTTTCCGATAACTGATCCGACCCTGCACTATTTGTGTTTCAAGATCACAGCTCCACAACCGGCAAACACGGCGGTGGTGAGCAACCAGTTCGGCACAGCAGCACTGACGACGAGCTCGCCCACAGAGCTCTGCCTGCCAACCTGGAAGAGCCTTACGGGCCCACCGAACCAGACCCCGAACCAGCCAGTCGGCAACCACTACACGTGTTACCCGACGAAGTACGTGGCTGGCGGCGGAGTCTTCAAGCCACCCGCTCCGGTTGCAGTCGAGGACGAGTTCTCGCCGACGGCCGCTGTGACGGTGAAGGTTGGGGCTCCCAAGTGGCTCTGTGTTCCGACCACGAAGATCCTGCCGACCGGAGTCTCTTACCCGATCGTGGACCCCAGCTTGTACTACGTCTGCTTCGCTGTCTCACACACTCCGATCATTCCCAAGGTGTTCGACGAGAACCAGTTCGGCCAGGGACCGGTCACCATCAAGAAGACCTTCGCCCTCTGCGTGCCGTCCAGCGTCGGCCCGTCGTCCGCTAAGCGTCGGTGATCGGGTGTTGTTTACAGTCGGATTGATCTCGGTCTGAAGACGACCAGAGTCATCAGTGAGCGAACTGAAGACGGTCGACTTCCGGTCGACAAACGAAAGAAAGCTGCAAAGGGCCTCCGAGATCGATCGGGGGCCCTTTGCTCGAAGCGCCACTCGTCCCCCGAGGCCGCTACAACTTAGAACGCCTACAACTTGGAACGCTCCGTGTCCGTTGACAGCTGAAGACGTGTGGCGCAAGATACGGAAAGCATCGGACCAGTTGAACACCGGTGTCCTCGGGGGGCGGGCAATGCCGTTGGCGGAGAACACAGAGGTGCGGGGATCTTTGTTCTGGCCTACAGAATCCTCGAAGCCCCTTATATGTCCGTCGGCGCATAAGAGATTCAGTCGGGTGACGTTCGATGCAATTGCGTTCGATGCAATTGATTGAACTCCGTACCACCCTAGAAACCCGACCACTACTGGAAGTCAATCAGAAACACGAGCGAAATCAACCAGCAAGGAACAACGAAACAAACGAGGAGTGACGGGGATGAAATCGAAGAAAGAGACGCCGAAGCGAGGGAGGCGGCGAGTTCTCAGCTCGCTCGCCCTGTGTACCACTACCACGCTTGCCGTAGTCGGTCTGAGCGCGGCGGCTCCCGCCATCGCCTCGGGAGGTTCGGTGTCAACAGGCGGGGTGTTCGTTCCGCTGCCGGGCTCGGTGCCGTCTGGCGCCGCCGCCTTCGGCACGAAAAAGCTCAAGTCGCTCAATTGGTCGGGTTATGCACAGAGCGGAGCAGGGGGCACCTTCACGGCGGTGCAGGACACCTGGCACGTTCCCACCGTCACCCCCAAACCCGGGGACCAATATTCGTCGGACTGGGTGGGTATCGGGGGATTTATCGACGACACCACCCTTGTCCAGGCGGGCACAGAAGCGGACAACATCGGCGGGGTGCTTCTGTATCGGGCGTGGACCGAGATCCTGCCAGCGCCGGAAGACCCACTGACGCTGGTCATATCTCCCGGTGACGAGATCACTACCCTCGTCGAGGAGACGTCCGCTAACACCTGGCTCATGCAGGTTTCGGACGTCACGACCGGACAAACACAATCCCGTTCCGTGGCCTACGACTCCTCGGGGGCGAGCGTGGAGGCCATTCACGAACGTCCATGTCTCGCACCGTGCACGGGTCCGGCGGATTTCGCGGTGTTGTCGACGACCACCAATGTGACTTTCGACCCCGGGGAATACAGCAGCTCCCCTCCGGGAGCGCCGGTCTTCAATCCGCTGCTGAGCGGCGCCGGGGGCGCGACCCTCTACGACTTGATCATGGCCAAGGGCAAGACGGTGTTTGCAACGCCTTCTGCCTCCGACTCTGACCACGACGGGTTCACCGTCGCAGACGGAAAGCACGCACCACCACCACCTGCAAGCTGATCGCGCGAGGAAAGGCGGTCTTTCAGACTGGCTCCTCCTCTGACAAACGTGTGATGGCCGGTCGCCCGGGTACGTTCGGTCCCTACCCGGGCGGCCGTGCAGGCGGCAGACCCAGCTCCGCGCCAGACGCGCCGCAACGACAGATCCAGCGAATTTGCAAAGCACCCCGGAAAGAAAGCGATCCTCGTGTCGGTCGACAGGTGAGCTGCGCCGGCGCCGACCGGCACATCGCGATAAGTCCGCGGCAAACGGCGCGAAGCAATCCATCTTTCCAGTCTGTGGAACACGCTCGTCCGAGGGATCGAGGGACGGAAGAACCGGCGATCAGAGTGCCGATCCGCTCGCGTGTTCAGCGGTTTGCGAGGATCCAGTCGAGCCCGCCCGCGAGGTATCGGAGGTGGGGAGGTGTCTCCCACGCCCAGGGGAAGTGGCCCAAGGCCGAGTAGAACGAACGTCCTGACCCCTCTTCGAAGCACCACGCGAGCGGGAAGCCGCACTGCGGCGTGCGCGCGCCGGACGCCTCCATGTCGAGATCGTTCGACGCAGCGCGCAGAAGGACCTCGGCGTCGGGTCTTAGGTCGCGAAACAGGTAAACCTCGTCGTGCCACGTGAACGTCGGCTCCAGGTGCTTCGTGGCGGGATGCGAAGTGTCTGTCACCTCGACCTTGAAATCCTGGGTCCACGGATGCCCGTCGAATCGCGCTCCGAGCAAAGTGCCGTACTCCTCCCAGCCATGACACGAATCGGTCGCCGCGTGCACGCCCAGAACTCCCATTCGGCCACTTCTCACGCCGTCGACGATGGCTTCGCGTTGCTCGCGGCTCCAAGGCGTCTCGCCGATGGTGAAGAGCGCGAGGACGCCGGGTCCGGCGAGATCGCGCGGATCCAGTTCCGAGACGTCTGAGACCGGCCGAGGATCGAGGCCCGCCATCGCCCCGATCTCGGCAAGTGCGGTGCTCGCCTGAGGGAGCACGCCATGGACCCCGGCGGGCCCGTCGCGGTATGGAGCGACCTGCGTGACGACGAAGATGCTGGAATCCGACATGCCGGGGGAGCCTATGGCTTTACCTTCGTTCGAGCGATACGTACCGGCATTCGAGCGATATCTA
>DASPVS010000222.1:0-8934 GCA_035622235.1 Acidimicrobiales bacterium
CTGTGGGGTGGTGACCACCACGACCTCGGTGCGAGGAACGTACTGGCTCATCGAAAGCGCAACATCCCCGGTTCCTGGCGGCATGTCCACGAGAAGAAAATCAGGCTCACCCCAGTACGCATCCACCAAGAACTGCTCGAGGGCCTTGTGAAGCATCGGACCTCGCCATATCACCGGTTGCTCGTCGTCCACGAAGAAACCCATCGACAGGCAACGCACCCCGTGGACGACCGGCGGCACGAGAAGTGTGTCGATCGCGGCAGGGCCCCGCTCGACGCCCATCATCGCCGGCACCGAGAACCCGTAAACGTCGGCGTCGAGCAGACCTACGTCGAAACCCCTGGCGGCGAGCGCGATGGCCAGATTGACCGTCACCGAGGACTTCCCGACCCCGCCTTTCCCCGACGAGACAGCGACCACTCGCGTCTTCGTGCCGGGAGTGGTGAACCGATTCGGGCCGTTGGGGCCTGCGATCTCTCCGAGGAGTCGAGTGCGTTCGTGGTCGTCCATGACACCGATCACGACTTGGACTTCGCTCACTCCGCTCACGGCTCCGACTGACTCGACGGTCCTCCGGACCAATTCATCCCGACCGGTCCAGCCGCGCGAGGGAACTGCCAGCTCGACGGTCACAGACCGGCGGTTCAATTGAACGCCCCGAACCATTCCGAGCTCGTCCACACCTCGCCGCAGGTCAGGGTCATCCACGGCCGACACTGCGGCGCGCACATCAACTTCACTCGGGCCCAAAAGACTCCTCCGAGGTGGCCGGTCCACGCAGACCGAGAGGCCCGACCAGGCTTTCTGCGGCTTCCTGCAGGTAGAATAGTGACGTGCAGTCGCAGTCCGACCATGTGGAGGCAGCGCCTGCGGACCGGAGGTTCTCCGCAGCCGTTGCGGCCGTCACCTCGGCCTTCGGCGATCCCACCCGCAGAGAGATCTTCCTCCACGTCCGGTCCAACCCGGGTTGCACGGCCTCGGAAGTAGCGTCCGCGTTCTCCCTCCATCCAAACGTCGCCCGGCACCACCTCGACCGCTTGGCCGCAGGCGGGTACGTCGAGGTTGGTCTCGAGCGCCCCGTCGGTGCCGGAGCCGGGCGACCGTCAAAGCGGTACCGCGCGGCGGTCGACCACGACGGAGACCTTTCCTTCGATCGCTTCTCTCAAAAGGACGACCTGCTCATGTCGCTCCTCGTGGAAGCACTGCAGATGCTCGGCGGCGACCAGGCCGAGCGCATGGCTGAGAAGGTCGGCGAAGAGTACGGCAGAGCGCTCGCGCACCGGATGGAGCCTGGCGAGGGGCAGCGATCGGTCCGCGCCGCGATGCACTCGGTGGCAGACGCCCTGACGGCGCACGGCTTCGCAGCACACGCAGAGGACCGCGGGGACGCAACGGCGGTCGTCGCCGAGCACTGTCCCTTTGGCGAAGCCGCTACGCAGCATCCGGTGATCTGTGCCGTGGATCGCGGCATGGTCCGGGGCCTCCTCGCGGGGCTTTGCGGTGAGGCTGCCAATGGCCAGGTGCCGGTGGTCCTCTCGTCGCGAGCGCGCGGCGACGACGCCTGCGCGGCCCTCGCCTGAGTGGCCCGCCACTACCTCGACCACGCCTCGACCTCACCTCCACGACCTTCTGTGGTCGCAGCCATGGAGAGGTGGCTCGAAGTCGGTGTGATCGCGGACCCAGGGCGCGTCCACACAGAAGGCCGGGAGGCGCGCGTCGCGGTCGAGAACAGTCGCGAAGCCGTCGCAGGCATGTTGGGGGTGCGTCCCCGCCAAGTGGTCTTCACCTCGGGTGGGACCGAGGCTGCGAACGCCGCCGTTTGGGGGACGCTCACAGCTGCACCGAACACGCCCGTTCTGGTCTCGGACGTCGAGCACTCGTCGGTTCGTGACGCCGTGGCAAGGTCGCGCCCCGAAGGTAAAGGCCGCATCGTAAAGATCGCCGTCGACGAGCTCGGTCGGATCCAAACGAGCTCGGTCGAAGAAGCGCTGTCTGAGCTCGCAAGGTGTAAGACCCGAGCAACCCCCGGGGCGACCCGTGCGGAGGCTCTCGTCAATTGCCAGCTGGCCAATCACGAAGTGGGTACCCTTCAGCCTGTCGCCGAAGTCGCCGAGATCTGCGAACGACACGGCGCGATCCTTCACGTGGACGCGTGCGCGGCCGCCGGCCACGTTCCGTTGGAACTCGATGAGCTCGGGGCACACCTGGTTTCGATCAGCGCACACAAATTCGGGGGGCCAACCGGAATCGGGGCCATAGTGATCAAACGCGGGCTTCGAATCGCTCCGTTTCTCGTGGGAGGTGATCAAGAACGCGCAAGGCGTGCCGGCCTCGAGAACTCCTTGGGCATTGTGGGTTTCGGTGCCGCCGCCTCGGAGCTCTCCTCACCGGGACGGCTCGCTCGAGAGGCAGAAGACAACCGTCTTCAAACCGAACGACTGCTCGAAGCCGCCACTCGGGTAGATGGAGTCGAGATCCTCGGTGACCCGAAGCTGCGAGTGCCACACATCGTTTGCCTGTCGGTCAGAGGGGTCGAGGCCGAGCCCGTCCTCGTCGGGCTGGACAGAGTGGGGATCGCCGCGCACTCGGGATCCTCCTGTTCGTCGGAGTCCCTCAGTCCTTCCCCGGTGCTCGAAGCCATGGGAGTCGACGCCGAACGTTCGCTTCGACTGTCCGTCGGGTGGTCGACCACCGACGGGGATATCCGGGCGTTCGCCGACCGCTTCGAAGGTGTCGTCGAAAACCTGCGAGCGCTTCGCTCAGGAGGAACCGACCCCGGCGGGAAGTGATGGCAACGGCTCGTGCGCGAGGGCGAACGCCTTCGTGAGCAGCGGCATCGCGGCTCGCACTTTCTCCACCGGGGGATGGTCGTCGAGAAAACTCCTGAATTGCTTACCGCTGTCGACGGCGTCGTTCTCGGTCAAGTACATGGACGCCAGATACAACCGCGGAGCCCACGCTCCCGGGGCGAACTTGACCGCCGAGACCTCGTCGCGCTGCCCGTCTGCGACGAGCGACGCCGTCCTGCTCTTCACTCCGGACTCAAACTCGATCCACCCGGATTCGGCCAGTGCCTCGGGCTGATCCGGATCGAGCTGAAGCACTCTTTGGTAGAGCTCCAGTGCGTCGGAAATGTCACCAGTAGCGTCGTATTGCTCAGCAGCGGCGAGCTCTTCGCGGGTCTGTTGCGGTCGACTCAATGTCGGCGACCCTGTCGCCGTCTGACCCGGAGCGCGACTCGTCGTCACGGCCGCAAGCGTGGCAACGGATGCCGCCGCGAACAACGCGCAGATTCCGCCCACGAGCAACCACCGGCGCCGGAACCTGGTGCGGCTCCCTTTGCGGCGACCCGATCCAAGCGGTTCGCTCGAGCTCTTAGTGACCACGTCTCGTTCGAGCCGTTCGAGCGCGCGATCCACTTCCGTCGCCCGGCTCTCGTACCCGCCACGAATGAGTGCGTAGTCATCGTCGGAGATGTCGCTCGCAGCGCGCTCGCGCTCGAGGTCCTCGATCGACTGGAGGAGCAACGCCTTCTCTTCCTCGAGCTCTTCCTCGAGTCCCCTGCGTCCTGGCCTTTCAGCCACCTCCGCGGGGCGAGCACGGCGTAGAGCGTGCGTTCCACTCACACCATGCGTTCCACTCACACCATGTGTTCCACTCATGCCGTTCGGACCGGTGGCAACTACCCATGCGCGACGGCGGCGCCAGAAGAACAAACCCAGACCCAGCACACCCACCGAGATCGCCACGGCGGGCAACCACCACACGGTTCCCGCCGCGCCGTGCGTGGAGGGAGCGAGCAGGATCGAACCTCCGTACCGACTCACGAGGAAGCTCTCGATCCGTTGGTCGCTCCAACCCGCGTGAACGTCGGAGCTGATTAACGATCTGATCTCCACCGCACTCGGCGCAGAAGAATCAGCGACCGAGAGATCCTCACAGCTGGGGCAGCGAACCGCCGACTCGAGAGATGCGATGCGCTGGCTCTCATCGGGGCCACCTCTCGTCCAGTGCAGCCCTGACCCGATCGCGAGCGCTAGCACCGCGACCGCGCCGAGCACGGCCCACGCAATCCGTCGGCGCGTCCCCGGACCACGGTCTCTCTGCGCAGGATCGACCGCTTCGCTCGTTGCCTTCACCACGCCCCCACCCGACCGAGCAACGCGTCGAGTTGACCCGCGGTCAGAGGACCCAGGTGGCACGCGGCCACATCGCCGGCGGGCGTGACGAAGAACGTCTCGGGTGGCCCTGAAACTCCGTAGTCCACGGCGAAACGATCGTTCGGATCCGCGACAGCGGGCCACGTGGCTCCGGTGGAGATCATGAACGCGCGCGCTTGTGAGTTCGCGTCGTCCACCGCCACCCCGACCAGAGCGGGATCGCCGGTACCACGATGGTGGTACGACCACGACACCAGGTCGGGCTGTTCCTGCTGGCACGGACCACACCAACTCGCGAAGAAGCTCAACACCACCCACCGCCCGCGGTACGACGTCAAGTCGAAGGCCGAACCCGACAGTGTCGACCCGTCGATCACCGGCGCGGGCTTACCGAGAAGGGGACTCGAGGCTTCGAGGACAGACGCCTGGGGCCTCGACGCAAGTAGCGCCACGAGCGCTGCGACGACCAAAAGAGCGCCGAGGGCGATGAAGCGGACGGTGTGCTTCCTCGTTCTCACGGGACCATGACCGAACGGTCCGATCCGTTCGTCGCGTTCGCGCGTTCGAGGACCGCGGGGACGGGCTCCGACGCCGGAGCGGTGGGCTTGCGCTGCCGGCGACCTGGAACCGCTGCGAGGATCGCGCCGATGACGAGGATCGCTCCTCCGACCCACAGCCACACGACGAGAGGTTGCACAGTGACGCCGATGGTCACCGCGCCGTTCGCGCTCACCCCTCCGTTGGAGGTCGTCGGAAGCGCGTCGACGGTCAGGTAGACGTCGTCCAGTGGCCGAGAGTCGATTGCGGGCGTACCAACCGCCTCGGTATTGGCGCCGAACTGGCTGAGAGCCGGCTTGAAGGGACCGTGCCCGTCGACCAGTACAAGTGCTTCTGTAGCGGTCTTTGCCGGTGTGGTCACCGAGGCCAGGTGTTCGTAAGCGATCCGATGTCCGTCGAAGGTCGCAGAGGTCCCGGGCCGGAGCGTCACCTCACCGCGATGTCCGAAGCCGGTCGCGGCCGTCAGCGCGACAGCTATTACGACCACGCCCACGTGCACCACAAGGCCCCCGTTGGCGCGTCCGATCACACCGTTCCAGAAGCCGATCCCGTGGCGGTGAGCCGCGCGCGCCGCGATCGCGAGCTGCCTCAGGTTGGCAGCTGCGGCGAACGCTCCGATACCGAAAGCCAGCAGAGGAATGAGACCGCGAACGCCGCCCGCAACACAAGCCACCACAACGAGGACTCCGAAGCACGCGGGAACGAACAGTCGCTCGCGCAATACGGCGAAGGTGGTCTTGCGCCAGGGAAGGGCGGGCCCGATCGCCATCAACAGGAGCAGCGCGATCCCGAGCGGAAGCGTCATCGAGTCGAAATAGGGCTTTCCTACCGTCACCTGCTCGCCCTTCCACGCCTCGTAGATGAGCGGGAACACCGTCCCGGTGAGCACCACGAGCGCGAACGCGACGAACAGCAGGTTGTTCAACAAGAACGCGCCCTCACGACTGAGCGGGTAGTCGATTCCCACCGGAGAACGCAATCGGTCCCCGCGCCATGCGATCAGACCGAGGCCGCTCACGACGACGACACCGAGCAGGGCCAGCAACGCAGGTCCTATGTCCGAGTTCGAGAATGCGTGGACCGAAGTGATCACGCCCGAGCGGGTGAGGAACGTCGCGAGAATCGTCAGGCTGAAGGTCGCGATCACGAGCGACAGGTTCCAAACCCGCAACAACCCGCGCCTCTCCTGGACGAGGACCGAATGCAAGAACGCGGTTGCTGTCAGCCACGGGAGGAACGATGCGTTCTCGACGGGATCCCAAGCCCAGAACCCTCCCCACCCGAGGACCTGGTACGACCACCACGCGCCCAGAACGATCCCGACCGTGAGCATCGCCCACGCGAACAAGGTCCATCTGCGGGTGGCGACCTGCCATCCTTCGCCGACGCGACCGGTGATGAGAGAAGCCATGGCGAACGCGTAAGGGATCGTGAAGCCGACGAAGCCGAGGTAGAGAAGAGGCGGATGGAACGCGACGAGGGGATTGTCCTGTAAGAGGACATTCGGGCCGAGGCCATTGCTCGGAACAGGTCCTGTGATCGTCCGAAACGGATCGGCGGGCCCGGCCATCAACCCGAAGAAGAAGGCTGCAACCGCGTAGACGACGAGCGTCGCCCAACCGACGAGGGGGTCCGCGCTCCTGCGGCGAAATCTCCACACCATCGCCGCCGCATACCCGGAGAGGATCAAGCCCCACAGGAGGATCGATCCTGCGAGCGCCGACCACATTCCCGTGATCGAGTACAGCAGTGGTGTCTGGCGGCTGTTGTTCTCGGCTACGAAGACGATCGAGAAGTCGTGGGTGATGAGCGCGCGCTCCATCGCGAAGGTCGCGACGACCGCCCCTAGGAGCATGAGACCCGCATAGATGCGACCCGAACGCACCAAGGCGGGACGACGTCCTACGAGCCCGAAAAGGACAACGCCCACACCGACAAGCGAAGCGACGAGCCCGAGGAGGACACCGGTGTGGCCGACGGCTGCGTTCACCAGGGAGCTTCGTTGTTCATCGGACCGAGAAGCTCACCGGACCGAGCCGTTCGGGGCGCGGACCCGTTGTGGGTGGGCCGCAATGTACTGAGCGGTGTGGTCGATGATGATCTGATCCGAGACGAATCCGTTCCCGGAGAAATGGCCTACTACGACCACGGGAACATCGGGTTGGAACAGCTGGGGAGGGCTCCCGTGGTTGACCACGTCGATCTTGTGTTTCGAGCCCCCGGCTACGAAGCTCACGCCGCCGGGAACTTGATGAACGGTCCCCGGCAGGACAAGCCCTTCGAGGCGGAACGTCTTTCCTTCGAGCATCGCGTGCTGCGCGACCGCCTGGTCGACGGTCTCGAAATAGTCGAGAGAGCTTCCGAGCCCCTTCGCCAAGAGGAACGCGACAGCCGCGACGAGCACGACCCCGAAGGCCGCCAAACGCAGCGGATGACGAGTCCCCCTCCGGGTACCGCTGTGTGCACCACTGCGCGAGCCACCGTGTGACCCGGCCTCGGGTCTACTCCGCGTAGCGCTGCGTGAGCCACCGTGTGACCCGGCCTCACTCACCGGTCCGATTCGACCCGGAGCTCGCCTTGGTCCGGTCGCTCCTTCTCTCGCTCCACCAACTTTTCGAGGCGCGCTCTTCGCTGCCAAAGCCAACCGGCGTAAAGCGCGAGAGTCCCGAGCGCCACCGCGTACCCGGCGTCGACGTAACTCACGCCGACCCCAAATGCCAGTTGAAACACCCGCACTGAGGCGCGTAGCTCAAGATCGCACCTCGACCTTCTGCTCCTCACCCTGTTCCTCGCCCAGCTCTTCGAGCGTGCCTTCCGCCCACCTCTCGTGGATCGCCTCCTCGAGCTCGAAGTCCGCTGCCCGGTCGGAAAGTTTCTCGATGCGAAGCCGCATCGCGAACATCCAAACGAAAACGAGCGTGAACGAGACAAAGCCGAGCAGGAGTGTCCAAGCCATCGATCCGTGGATCGTCGGTGAAAGGTTGCTGTTCAATACCGTCGCGTTCTGGTGAAGCGTGTTCCACCACTGGACCGAGAAATGCACTATCGGGACGTCGATGGCTGCGATCAGCGCGGCGACCGCGCACCGTCTGGCACGCGCCTCATAATCCGCGGGAACTCTTCGGAGCGCCAAGTAACCGAGGAGAAGGACGAACAGCAGCGCGGTCGAGGTGAGTCGTGCGTCCCACGCCCACCACACTCCCCAAGTCGTGCGTCCCCAGATCGAACCGGTGACGATCGTAAGTCCGGTGAAAACCGTGCCGACTTCGACGGCGGACGCGGCGACTCGGTCCCACAGTGGGCTTCGCGTCCGGGGCCACAACCAAAGAACGCTTCCGAGCGCTGCGATCCCGAACGCCAGATAGAGAGAAACCCAAGCAAGCGCAGGGTGCACGTAGACGAGCCGGACGAAGTTGCCCTGTACCTTGTCGGGAGGTGTGATCCACAACCCCAGCCAAACAGTCGCGGCAACGGACACGACCGCAGCGATACCGACGACGCGAAGCGCCCACGTCGCGCGCCGACTCACGAAGCCTCCTGCAATGGCCCGAAGATCACCACGCCGAGAGCGAGGTAGACCGCGGCGAAGATGATGAGCAGCTGGAGCCAAGGCCCCGGAGACGATGCTTGCGTGCTCGCGAGCGCGCCTTGCCACGCGCGTGTCCCCCCAAGCGCTACAGGTGCGACCACGGGCAAGAGCAACAGCGGCAGCAACGTCTCGCGAACTCGTAGCCCGCTCACCATTGCCCCGTAGAGGGTGCCTGCTGACGCGAGACCGACGATGCCCGCCACCGCGGCCACTACGAGCTCACCGTAGGAATGGATCCGCGCGCCGTAGAGAAGAACTATGCCTGCGCCGAGAAGCAAGCCGATCGCCAGAAGCTCGGTGCAGAGGGCCGTCACCTTGCCCAGAAAAACGCCGGCCGGGTCGAGCCCCCAGAGCCGCAAGCCGTCTCGGGCCCCTTCACTCGATTCGACGGCGAAGCTCCGTTGGGACGCGACGAGCGATGCGAAGAGGACGCTCACCCAAAAAAGCCCGGGCGCCGCTTGAAGAAGCGGTTTGGGATCGGGACCCAGTGCGATGGCGAACAGAACCAACACGAGCACAGCGAAAGGTGCAACCTGGGTCGAGACGACGCGTGAGCGCAACTCGATACGCAAGTCCTTGCCCGCCACGAGCCCCGCGTCACGCCACATGGATTCCGCCTATCACCTC
>DASPVS010000223.1:0-3999 GCA_035622235.1 Acidimicrobiales bacterium
GGCATCATCGCGGGCTTGGTGGGCGTTCCTCGACGAACGAGAGGCTGCACGGGCGAGCTGACCACTGGGTACCCCATGGCTGTCGACGGTGTGGCTGGTCCGTCAATGCGTCGCCTCCTCGTAGGCTGCTGTTTTCCAGCGATTCGCCCAAAGCTGACCCAGTGACCACCCACCGCTTCCACGGCGACCAGCGCCGGTTCAAAGTTGTCGCCGATTTCGTCGCATCTCGGTTCCCCGAGGCACGATCGGCAGCTGACGTCGCCGGTGGACAGGGGATGCTGGCGCGACACCTTCGGAAGCGCCACAACATCGAATGTGACGTGGTAGATCCTCGAGGTTGGGTGCTCAGAGGCGTCTCGAGCCGCCAGGAGGAATATCGATCGGAGATGGCTCCTTTCTACGACGTCATCGTCGGGCTACACCCCGATGAGGCTCTCCGTGAAGTCGTCGCGTCGGGATCGTTCCGACCCGTCGTCGTGGTGCCGTGCTGCAATTTCTGGTCGACGACGACCAAGCTCGGGCGAGATGCTCTCCTCGATGCAATCGAGACGCACCATCTCCGGCACGGCTCGGTCGAGCGCGTCAAGCTCGACTTCAAAGGACCACAAAACACAGCGCTCGTCCTGCAACCGAGGTGACTCGACAGCGCGATGGCCGGGTTGTCAACGGCGCACTCGAATGGGGCGGCCCTTGAGACAGACAGCTGGCGACGACCAGACAACCCGCCCCGGTGCAGGCTGAGGCGATGCGCGCCGCCGTCGTACCGATACACGGACCTGCTCAGGTCATCGAGATCCGAGATGACTGGCCCGCACCGGAGCCTCCCGGCGAGGGCGAAGTGCTCATCGCCGTCAAGGCGGCCGGCCTCAACCCGAGCGACACCAAGATCCGTGCCCGGAGCGGGTCTGGTGCACCCGGAGCTAAGGAGCCGCCGTACGTGGCCGGGCGCGAGGCGGCGGGCACGATCATCGAGTGCGGCCCAGGAGTGGAGGAGTTGGGGCCCGGCGACGAAGTCTTCGCCTTCTTCGGATGGTTCGCCCGCCCCGGGGGGCACGCCCAGCGACTGGTCGTCTCCGCCTCGATGGTTGCCCGTCGCCCGCCCGACGTGCCGGTGGAGGAGGCCGCCGCAGTCCCGTTGGCCGGACTGACCGCCTTGCAGGGACTCCGCTTGCTTGGGGTGCCGGCCGGAGAGCGACTGTTGGTGACGGCCGGAGCGGGTGGCGTCGGTCACTTCGCCGTCCAGCTCGGCGCTCGCTACGGGTTGGAGGTGGTCGCCACGGCGGGACCCGCCAACCACCAGTTCGTCCGGGCCCTCGGCGCGTCCGAGGTGGTGGACTACCACGATCCCGGTGTGACAGACCGCTTGGGCGGGATCAGCTACGTGCTCGACGCGGTCGGCGGTGACAACATCGACAGCTACCAGAACGTTCTGGCCCAGGGCGCTCGGGTGGTGGCAATCGCCGGTTTACCTTCGAAGATCCGCGGCGACATCACTGCCACGGCGATCCGCTGCCAGCCGAGTGCCGATGACCTGACCGAGCTGGCCCGCCTGCAGACCGAGGGTGACCTGCGACCCAGCGTCCAGGATGTGTTCCCCCTCGCCCGCTCGGCCGACGCTCACCTCCTGCTCGAGGGCGGTCACGTGCGCGGGAAGCTGGTGATCCAGGTCGAAGCCGGTTGATCTTTCGGTCGAGCCCGACACAGCCCCTCTTCATAACGGCCATCGGCACCGACACCAGATCGGCATTCGGCCGATCATCGACCAGCCCAGCAGCAGGGCAAGCGGTCAGAGAGGAGCCGTGCGTGCTGCTTCGCGTTCAGCCGACCGCTCAGAGGCAGAACGAGGGAGCATCTCGATCCGATGTCCATCCGGGTCCGAGATGAACACCGTGTTGCGTGGAGTCCGCTCAGAGGTCGCGATGCCACATTCAGCGAGCACGCCGATGATCTCGTCAATGGTCTCCTTCTCGACGCACAAGGCCATGTGGTTCATCTCTTCCCCCCCGTGGACATCGTTCGTTGACACCTCGAAGAGATCCAGCCCCTGTTCGCCACAGCGGAGAAAGCTCGCTCTCATGGGCCCGGCGGAGATGTGCCGGTCTTCGAAACCCAGGACCTCCATGTAGAAGCCCTTCGATCGCCCCAAGTCCTTGACATGGAGGACGACATGGTTGATGCCCGTCACCTTGAGTCTGGGTGCAGATCCCATCGACCCTCCTTCTGCACGCACCGTTGGGCTTCCCGATCGTACGCCTACTCCTGTCGCAGGGCTCCAACCGGGAGATGATGCTGCTTCACGGTCGCGACTCGATCGCTGCCAATCAGAGCCAGGGTCTCAGCGCGGACTCGCCAGTACGACGAATGGTCCCGCTCGGGTCGCCGGGCCCAGCTCGGAGGTGGCAGTCGGCCAGCGAGATCTCGGGTCCCAACCGGACACCGGTGCCAAGCCCGAACTCATCGGTCAAGCTCGGCTGCTGCCCGAAGCTGGCGGAGTCCCTCGATTGCCCAGTAGCGCCCATTGGGGAGCTGGTCGTCGCGACACCAGCGCCACGTCGTGATCATGGCCCATATGAGGAGGCAACACTGATGCACGAGGTCCTGGTCGGCCGAGGGGTAGTGCTTGCAGACTTCTTCGATCGCCAACATGCGTCCGTCTTCGCTGGGCAGGAGTCCGTGGGCGATGTCGAACTCGATCGGCCCACGGCAGCACGTCTCGAAGTCGATGAACACCAGCCCCTTTCGGGTCCTCAGCAGGTTGCCCAGGTGCGGCTCACCGTGCAACAGCTGGTCACCAGAGCCGCTTCTTCGGACACCGGTGCCCAGACGACGCAGTGTGTCGTCGAGAACTTCACGGTCAGCGGGAAGGAGCTCTGGGGTTTGCGCTGGGTCGGCCAGCAGTCTCTGAGCCTCGGCAACCCGATCGGTGAAGTGCGGTGCGTTCACCTCGATCTGGCGCAAGCCAGCGTGGAGCCGCCCAAGAGCCTGCGCGTACTCGGCTGGTGCGATCTCCGGTGACGCGAGAGGCTCGTGGTAGCTCCACAGCGTGATCGTGAACCCGTCACGGACATAGACACGGGGCTCCGCTCGAGGGTCGGGTTCAGCGATCGGACTGTCGGTTGACGAAAGTTGGTGCGCAACTTGCAGCTCGAGGTTGTCGTCGGCCGCCGGAAGCGGAAGCGGCCGGATCCGAGCGAGAACGTCCGAGGGAGTGAGGCGAACGGCGATGCGATTCGAGTTGTGGACCACCACGGCACCGTCGACTTGAAGGCCCAACCCGGAGGCCACCAATGTTCCGGCCTCAACGGCGCGCTGGACTTCGGAAGGTTTCATCGCCCTTATCGGATCCGATCCGTACCGACTCTCGTGGATTGAGAAGCGCAGTGACGGCGCGTCGGCAAGATCCTAAACCTGCGAACCGCGCCGAAGGTCAGCTCGTGAGGCCGATCCCAGCGGACTGGAGTTCCGACCGCTGGGCTCGCGACCGCTAGGGCACAGACCTCCTTGGCTCGATCACCCTGGCCAGGGTGGCATTGTGAAGAACCCGTTGGTACAACTCGATGTCGAGCTCGTTGACGCGAGCGATCTCGGCGCGGGTCTTCTCGTCAATGTCGAAAGAGTCCCGATGCTCGTCAACGTTGAGTCGAGGCACGTTGATTGGTGTCGACCACCCCAGCACCTCTCCAAGTCGACTGGTGGACTCCTCCATGTTCTCGCTGACCCCGATGAAGGAAAAGTAGGTCTCGAGGTTGCTCCAGGCTTCGTCGAGGGCGCCGCGTCCACGACGTCCGCCGAGGTCGTCACGACCAGACAGGAGCTGGGTCATGTGGTTGGACACTTGAAGTGACACCTGGCGTTCTTCGATCTGCAGAAAGTCGACGAGCGTCAAGCCGTTGGCGATGGCAAGTCGGTAGTCGCCCTCCCGTGCGTAGTGGCGAAAGAACGATTCGACACGGTCGACCGGATCCCGGACGAACGTCACGTATCTTCCCCGAAAGCGCA
>DASPVS010000224.1:0-7263 GCA_035622235.1 Acidimicrobiales bacterium
TGAACAATCCAGAGCGGATCGGCCATTTCGAGACTTCCGGGAGTGCGCGCGTCCCGGCATCCAGGTCGGGCTCGTTACAAGGCAAGAAGACCCGCGGAGGTCGCTCGGAAACCGCATCGTTCGACGTAGAACTCGCTTAGCGCAGGCGCAAAGTCCACATGAAGCCACTGGCAGCCAGCGACACGCGACGCCTTGATGGCGTGGGCAACAAGTTCCTTGCCTACTCCTCGATGCTGCTCATCCGGCGCGACAACAGTGTCCAACAAGAACGCGTGGCGTGCACCGTCCCAGGCCACGTTGGCGAAGCCAATCAGCGCATCTGGTATTCGCCCTGTCACCCAACCGAGACTGTGCGAATCCACTTGGAGGCTCCATGTGTGTCGTCCCGTCCTCTGCTCAAAGGCTCTCGCGTGAAGCTCAGAAAGCTCCTCATCAGTGAAAGGGCCGCGCCACATGTAATCAACAAGTTGAGACTGTTCCATACCGCCGAGTATCTCGCGTTCGATCGCGTCTAAGGAGAAGTGCCGTGGTGCGCTGTCAGAGTTCGGCTGCACCCGACCCATAACGACGCCGCTCTGCGATCCTGCCCGGACCTGCCGTCTGCGGTTGCACTTTAGGTAAGCGCACCCACCGGCAGAGTCGTGCAGTACACCCGACGGGAGCGAAGTCTCAGTCATACCCGGCTCCGACAACCTTTTGCTGGCCTGGTGCGTCATCGTTAAGGAAGGGTCACACAGGTGGTGAAGGAGTGGGAACGCTGAAGCGGGTTCGTGTCAGGGCAGCTCCGGCGTTCGTGGTCGGGTCGTCCCTGTTGGCTTTGGCCGGAGTGGCGGGCTGTGGCGGTGCCAGCCCAAGGCTGGCCAAACACCCTGCATCGTTGGCACGGACCTCGGTTACACCCGAGGGTTGGGTGAGGGTTAGGCATGGCAAAGCTCAGATCTCGGTTCCCGGCAGTTGGAGCACGATTGCCGTCGACTGCCCATGGGGTCGGGAGCCCGGCGTCGTCATCCAGCGCGACGTTGCATCGTTCACAAACTGCACGGACGAAACCGGAGCGCCAGTCTCGAACGAAGTGCGAATCGCTCCGTTGTCACCGCCGGTGCTAGAGCCCTCGGAGCGACGCAGCGTGATCAATGGCATTGAGGTCTACTGGGGACTACCCGCTGTGGGGATGATCTCGTATATCGGATACCAGGTGCCGTCGCTGGGTGTTCAGATCGATGCCAGCGGGCCGTTGGCACGCCGGGTCCTGAACACGTTGACCCGCTCATAGGACGGCGCAGAACTGCCGGGGGAATGCGGTGCGCGTCGACCGCTACCGCACGCGATACTCCCCCCGTTCCGAGACCCACCCGTAGCTGTATACCCTTGGGCTGTGAATCTGGCGGACTTCGAGAGGTTGCTCTTCCGTCATGGCGCTCTGACAGAGCCGTCGGTTGCCGCGATTCGTCCAAGGTTGTCCCGCTGGGCCTCCACTTACGCGGAGGTCGCTCGGGAGTTCGGAACAACCGCGGCCTCCAACTTCCTCACTTTGTGCATCCTCCAGGCGATGCCGGTTCGCGACAGGGCGAAGGAGCACGACCTGAGGAACCTCATGCCTTGGTTGCGGCCCTATCACATATAGAGCGCCATGCAGCCAAGCCACCACGTCCAACTAACTTTTTCGCCGACGAGAGTGAGGGCTCTACGCTCGCAGCGAGTCTTGGTGCTCGTGGGTTTTCTTCTTGTTGGCGTGAGCAACATTCCGTTGGTCGGCCCGGACTACTTCCAGGCTGCAAGCCAAAACTTCTACTGGGTCGCCACGGGGGTTGGGTTCGTCCTATTGGGCGTGGGGTCGTGGATGTGGCTTCTAACGCTCTCACACAGGATAGAGGGCCAATCAGAGTTGTCGAGAGTCCTCTTAGTCTTTGCAGTGGCGTCCCTCGTACTCGGAATCGCAAATCTTGGATTGATTAACGAGGCGGTCGACGTGTATCGGAGGGGGTTCCACGCTGTTCGCCACTTGCTGTTGAGCGAGTCATTATCGGTATTTGGATTCGCGGTGGTGGCGTTGGGCTTTTGGAGCGCAGCTCGTTCCCTCCGGGCGCAGCTCCGCCGCGCGTAGGTGATTTTCAGACAGACGACACTCGAATCGGCTGACTCGCCCCGATCGAGCAAGAGGTTCCGGAGCAGAACGGTCGCCTATTTGCAGGACCCGTTCGATAAAGACAGGACTCGGCGATCCCGCGTGGTCTGACCCACTCAGCCGAGAGGTCTGGGCAGGCGCACTCAGGCAAAGTAGGGCGGTCGCCTGAGGGTCGTGGAATTCTCGTTGCGCGGCTCTCATGGGGTCGTCCGATAGGTCAGAGCTCTCCTTAGGGTTGCTCCTCCAGGTTCGGGACCTTCGCGGGCAGCCTGGACCAACACATCAATCCGGAGAATGTCCAGACCAGGGTCTCCCCTGGGTGCAATGGAAACGAACTCGTGCCAAACATTGTCCTTGGGGAGGTGAGTACATCCGTCAACGAAGCAAGGAGATATCCAGTGAGCATGACCAGCAAGAGGGCCGCGGGCGCCGCGGCCATCCGACCCTTCCAGATTGAGTTCCCGGCGGAGTCGATTACCGACCTGCGGCGGCGAATCGAAGCCACCCGTTGGCCTGAGATGGAGCTCGTCGCAGATCCGACACAAGGTGTCCAATTCGAGGCGATGCGCGAGCTCGTCCGTTACTGGGACAGCGAGTACGACTTTGGCCGCATTCAGACCCGCCTCAACGCTCTGCCACAGTTCAGGACCGAGATCGACGGGCTTGACATTCACTTCATCCACGTCCGGTCGCCACACGAGAACGCATTGCCGCTCATCCTGACCCATGGTTGGCCGGGTTCAATTGTCGAGTTCCTGAACGTCATCGCACCGCTCACCGACCCAACGAATCATGGCGGCACGGCTGGGGACGCCTTCCACGTAGTCGTCCCATCGATGCCGGGCTACGGCCTCTCCGGTAAGCCAACCGGGCCGGGGTGGGATCCCATTCACATCGCTAAGGCCTGGGTCGAGTTGATGAAGCGCCTTGGGTATGACGGCTTCGTCGCGCAGGGTGGAGACTGGGGAGCCCTGGTCGTCGATCAGATGGGCGTGCTGGCACCTCCGGAACTGATCGGCATTCACACCAACATGGCTGGGGTGGTCCCTTCCGAAATCTGGGGGAATCTCGCCTCGAACATCCTCGGCTCCGGTTTTCCCAAACCCTCCGGCTTGTCAGCAGACGAGAGTCGGACGTACGACCAGATTCTGTTCTTCTTCCAGAAGGGAATCGGCTACGGGATCGAGATGATCCTGCGTCCACAAACCCTCTACGGCCTCGCCGATTCTCCGATTGCATCAGCGGCGTGGATGATCGATCACGACGCGAAGAGCTACGACGATATAGCCCAGGCTTTCGTGGACAAAGAGCCAGTTGGGAACCTGACGCGAGACGAAATACTCGACAACGTGACCCTGTACTGGCTTACGAACACTGGGATTTCTTCCGCTCGTCTCTATTGGGAGAACACCCTTGGATTCTTTGACGCAAAGGGCGTCACGGTTCCCACTGCTGTCTCGACCTTCGCCCGAGAGATCTACCAGGTGCCTCGGAGTTGGGCCGAGCAGGCCTATCCCCATCTGGTTTACTTCAACGAGGTGCCCGTGGGGAACCACTTTGCAGCGTGGCAAGAGCCAGAGCTCTTTACCAAGGAACTCCGGACCGGCTTGCGAACGCTTCGTTAGAGATCGCTCAACTGGTCGAAGTCACTTCCCCAGCTTCGATGGCAGATCGGCTTCTTGCGCGCATTCTCCCGGTCTCCCCCTGAGGAGAGTCGCGACGGCGCCACAGGGCGGGACTAGGGGCCCTCACGGGGGCGAGGTCGCGTTCGAAAGCCCAAAATTGTTGTGCATCTCCGGCACGGGTCACGCCATCACAGATCCCCTGGAAAGGGAGGTCCTCGTTGTCTCACCATCTCGATACACCACTTGCAAGCCAGAATGGTCAGCTCTACATCGACGACATGTATGTCTTCCCAGCCAAGAACAGCACCGTCTTTGTCATGAATGTCAACTCGACTGTCACCGGGCCCGACGTGAAGCCCGGCTTTCACCATGAGGCGCGCTATGAGTTGAAAGTGCGCTTCGATGGCGCTCCGTTCGAGGCGCTCACCTATCGTGTGTCTTTCGGGGAGTCCGAAGCAGATGGTCGGCAGTCCTTAAAGCTATTTGCGCTCTCCGGCGACGAAGCACGGTCGGACTCAGCGACTGGAACGCTCTTGCTCGACGGCAGAACGGGCGAGATCGCTGGGGACGATGACATCCGTATTTGGGCTGGACGCATCGCCGACTCCTTCTACATCGACCTGGACCTGCTCGCTATCGTCGACGCCGCGGTCAAGAGCGGGAGCGCCGTGGATCTATCCCAGTGGCACCCAGAGCGGGCACGTAACAGCTTCGATCGCACCACCGTCGAATCGATCGTGCTCGAGATATCACACCGCCATCCGGAGTTACGGCCGGGTGTTCGGATCGGAGTGTGGTGTGCGACCAAGCTCGCAACCGACGCTGGCGGTTGGCGCCAGATCAACCGCTTCGGGCATCCAATGATGTGGCCCATCTTCTGGCCAGACGACACAGCATTCTCAAATCCCGCTAATGCAAGACACCCTTCCGAAGACTTCGATGCCATCGGCACGGAAATCGCCGGACAAGTCGCAGCCGTCGTTAAGGCAACCAAGACAGTGGAGGACTCCCAGGGCTATGGCGAGACGGTCGCACGGGAACTCCTACCCGACGTGATGCCCTACACCGTCGGCACAGCGGCGTCATACGGGTTTGCTGGTATGAACGGCCGCACCCTCGCCGACAATGCACCCGAAGCGATGCTTTCCCTCGTTGTTGGTACAGCGGTCCCATCGGGTTTGGGGCCATCGATATCCGAGGACGCAAGAAACGACGCTTTTCCATTCGTCGTGCCAGCTTGATCCTTTAACGAAGCTGACAAGGTGTCTTCGATGCCACACTGTACGTGCCGAACTCGCACACCTGCGCTGGAGGCAGACCTGGTCGGTAACGACACCGCTCAGCGATCCAGTGCGGTTACTGCTGACCGGACCTGGTTAGGACCAGCTCGCACACCGGCATTAGCGTGCGGTCAGTGAAGCGGCGCATCGACCTCACCAACATCGACCTTGACGAAGTGGCGACGGAGATCGACATTCGCCGAGGGTCATGGACGGAGAGAGGGTTGGATGTGCGCCCCTTCACCTGGACTGAGAACGATGAGAAGTGGCCAACGCCCCTTCTGGCCGATCGCTCAGAAGTTCGTAGGCCTCGCTCGTTGGGTGTTCGCGTTCTTCTCGCGGAGCAGGCGGCTGTTGAGCTTGTGGTCTACGCCGGGGGCTGGGCAGACCTCACGCTCATACCCCCTGGAGGCACCGAACCGGAGTTCAGCTACATCGAAGTAGTGGAAGCGGCGGATGTGACCGGGCGGCTCGATGAGGCGATCCTGCGCATCTCGGCCGCACTGTAGGTGCCGATACAGCTCGGCAACAGGGTCCGCTTAGGGCTTACGCTGACGCCGTGTTCGCCGAACCCCGTGGTGTCCCTGGCGGGATCCGTCGTATCCGAGACGAGCTTCGTCGTGGCTACCGTTTCCGGAAGTCGTTAGGTCTCGCCCTCTTGGCGGTGGGGGCGATCCTGGCGTGTGCAGGTGGCGTGCTCGTAGCCCAGTACCTCTACGGTGACCACACGGGGACAACAGCTCTGGTGCTCGGGGGGCTCGCCCTGCTGAGCGGCGTCGCGGGGAACCTGATCTGGCAGAAGGCCAGAATCGCCAGTCGGCGAAGTGGCCCCTGAGCCTGGGGTTGAACCATCCGACTCGTGCCGTGTGAGGACGGTCGCGAGTCCCAGGCACCCGTTCGATATTCAACACGCGCGAGTGATCTTGAGCGCTTCAGCTTTCGATGAGGCTCGGAACCCCGCAGCACAACCCGGCATTTTCGCCTGGTTTATTCCCAGCCGGGGATCCAAGAAGCTCAAGCTTCCCGAGTACGGCGAGGTATCAGTTGTCGATCGCGTACACCTGCCACACGTCGGAGACGCCCTTCAGGGTGTGTGCGCCGCGGTCCTCAAGGCTTATCCCAGAGCCACTGATGAGGTCCTTGACGGTCCTAGACACCAAGATCTCACCGGGTTGGGCGAGCGACGCGATTCGGGCGCCAATGTTGACGCCGATGCCTCCAATGTCGCCGTCTCTCAGCTCCACTTCCCCGGTGTGAACCCCCGACCGGATCTGCAAATCGAATACAACGACGCGGTCACGGATGGCGCGAGCCGCCTCGATACCAGCAGACGGGCCGTCGAACGTCGCGAGCACACCGTCTCCGGTGGTCTTGATAAGGTGCCCGCCCCACGCAGCGACGCAGTCAGTTGCGACACTGTCATGCTTATCGAGAATCTGACGCCAAGCACGGTCGCCTAGTTCATCGGCGCGTCTAGTCGATCCCACGATGTCAGTGAAAAGGACTGTGGCGAGCACTCGGCTGGATGGTGGCCTAGCTTCCTCAAAGCCAATTGACCCGAGGAAGTCAACTAACGGAGGCCCGAGCTTGGCCATGTCCTCCATGCGCCAGCTCACGTGGAAGTCGGCCTCGATCTCTACGTAGCGCGCTCCTGGAATGTGTTCGCCGAGATAGCGGCCAAGTTCGACCGGGATACGCGGATCTCGGCTGCAGTGCATCACGAGGGTTCGCGCCGAGATCGTTGAAAGGATTGGGCGCACGTCGATCTCGTAGTTGCGCTGCATGATCTGAGCGACCATCTGGGGCGTGCACGCGCTGCGCTCGAATTGAGCTAGGAACCCGGCTGCCTCGGCAGGCTCAGCAGCATGCTGGATGAACGATCCGTATGCGCGCCCGGTTCCCCATTCCTGAGGCAAGCTGTCGGAACGACGATCGAGCTCTTCGGGGGTGTGACCAACGGGGTAGCCAGGCGCTCGACTTAACTTGGCAAACGCAGCGTAGAGGACGAGCGCCTGGACCCGCTCTGGGTGCGTTGCGGCCAGTAGGAGCGCCATGGGACCGCCTTCGGAAACCCCGTAGACAACGGCGCGCTCTGAGCCAGCAGCATCCATCACCGCCCGGATGTCGTCGGTGCGCTCCTCCAGGCTCCCGAAGCCGAGTGACCTGTCACTCAACCCCGTTCCCCGCTTGTCGAAGACAATCATTCGACAGCCTCGGGCTAAGGATCGAAGTG
>DASPVS010000225.1:0-8358 GCA_035622235.1 Acidimicrobiales bacterium
CAAAGACGCGCCTCCGCCCGTAATGGTCGCCGAGCGACCCGCCGAGGAGAAGCAATGCCGAAAGAGTGAGCAGGTAGCCGGTAACGACCCACTGCAATTGGCTGACCGAAGCATGGAAATCGCGACCGATGGTCGGAAGCGCGATTCCGACGACCGTCGCGTCGATGGACGCCATACCGGATCCGAGCACGGTTGCGGCGATGACCCAGCGAGCGGCTGCCGTCCCGTAGTGGAGGTCAGCCGTGTCCGACATCACCCATCAAGCATCACAGCTGCAGATCACTGTCCAAGGAGTTCTGAGTCACAAGTCGGAGAATGTCTCGAAATCGTCGGCGACTCTTAAAAGGGGTATTCCGGATTCGTCGACGTCGTCACCTACATGGGTCAAGATGAGCCTCACGTCAGGGTACCGTCCGCGTAGCTCTCTCACGGCGTCGATTCCCATATGTGTTGGCTTTTGATGTCTGCTGTTGCACTCGAGCACGAGGGCATGCGATTCGGCAGCGATCTCGTCGAGCCCGGGACAGGGTTGAGTGTCGCCCGAGTACCCGAGGATCCTCTCGCCACAGTCGAACAAGTAACCGAAACACTGAAGATAGGACACGTGTACCACCTCGACGGCCCGGAACCGAAGGTCGCCGGCCTTCTGCCAGGTGCAATCGACTTCGGTGTAGCGGATGTCAAGGCGTTCGTGGGCGCGTTCGTGAACCTCGGACACTGCGCCAACCTGCATCATCGTCTCGAGAAAGTTCTCGACGCCCGGCGGTCCGACGACGGACAGAGTCCGCCCACTTCCGTGCGAGGCCAGCTCCAAAAGTAAAAATGGCCAGCCGAAGGTGTGGTCCGCGTGGAAGTGGGAGATCACCACCGTTTCGATCGTCTCGGCCGAGATGCCGGACTTTCGGAGATTCGCCAAGCAAGAGGGAGAGGGCTCGACGAGGATCTTCCGGTCGATCACGAAACTGTTCCAATAACGACCAGGAGCCAGGTAGTTGCCTGTACCGAGAAAGGTGACGGACGTCATGAAGTCGCAGCACGCTCTTGCGAATTGGAACCGGCTCGCCAACGATGTTTCTCAGAGGTGGGACGCAGCCGTAAGACGGACGAGGCGGACCGGTTGGACCGGGCGGACCGGGCGGACCGGGCGGACCCGGCCGACTTCCTCAGCGAGATACGAGCCTTTGAAGTGCTGTCACCGTCTTCCAGTTCCGCGTGGTCGCGACGACCCCCAACTTTCGTTCGAAGAAGGCGTTGTTGATCTTGGAAGTGCCATATCCGCCCGGGCAATGTAAGTACACCTCTCTTCCGATAACTGTGAATTCATCCGGTGCATAGTCACCAGGGACCTCGCAGTTCATAGGCTGCGTTCCGAGAAAGGTTACGTGCAACTTTGCTACGTCCGAAGCCTTGTTGAGGAGAGGATTCGACCGAACGATCCGCTCGAGGTCGGCCTGCGAGCGGACAATCGTTCTGATCCCGGGTCGAAAGGATCTGCTCATCTGCTTCTCGATGCGCTGCTCGAGCTCGAGGACTCCATAAGTTGCCTCGAAGGTGATATTCCCGCTCTGTATGTAGGTATCGACATCCTCGAGGCCCGCTTCGGTCATGGCGAGTCTGAGCTCGGCCATGGGTACCTTGTTCTGGCTGCCCACGTTTATCCCACGGAGGAGCGCTGCGTAACGCGACATGAGGGAATCAGAGTAGGCGTGTGACAACCAGTAGCGGGTCAGCCGTGCTGGACTTTAGAGGTGATGGATCTCTTCACGGTGCCCGCTCCGCCTGGGAAGGCGTCGATCGTGTCTAGGCCCATGGGTGGGGCATCCACGGCCAAAGAGCTCGAAAGACTTTCCGGCTCTGGCGTCGACGTTCTCGTGTCACTGCTCGTGCAAGAGGAGGCTGAAGCTTTGGGTCTTGCCGAGGAAGCCGAGGACTGTATGGCTGCCGGCATCGAGTTCCTTAGAGAGCCCGTCATCGATCACGGCGTACCCGAGGACACGACACAGTTCGGGCAGCTTGCGAAGGATCTTGCGCTCAGGGTGCGTGCAGGCGAACACGTCGCCGCGCATTGCCGAATGGGTTTGGGCCGGTCACCGCTGTTGATCGGCACAGTGCTGATCGAGTTGGGCTGGGACGTGGACGACGCGATCGTGGCCCTGACACGTGCTAGGGGATACCCGGTTCCGGAGACGGCGGGTCAGCGAGCATGGCTCCGCAACCACGGAGATGCGAGCGTCTCACACACGCTTCCGAGTTGGTTGCGCCACGGTTGACAGGCTCGCAGCGGATCCGGTTCACGGATCGGCTCGAGAGATCAGAGGCCCTGTGATCCGCCACAGCTCAGAACTGGCGCTGAGATTCGGCGTCGCTCAGAAAGAGCCTGTGATCCGCCACAGCTCAGAACTGGGTCGAGCACCAAGGAACGTCGGCCGAGCGGAACATGAGGTCGATGGTCTCTACCGTTCCGGGACGGTGCTCGTCCACCCAACCTGCTCGCGCCAACGCCCCGAGCGAGACCCCGCCTGGATAAATCGCGCCTAGCGCCGCCACGGGCATCGCTACCTCCGGCGTTTCGTGAACTCGCTCGCACGAAGCACCGTATGGACTTGCTTCGAGTGCGTAGCGGCCGTCTGAGATCCCGAGAGGATCGGTCACTTCCACCACCACTCTTCCGTTCGCCGAATACAGGCGCCCGGCAAGGGCTCGGGGTACGTCGAGGATGCGAACCCACACGAAATCGAATCTCGCCGTCTGTCGCACGGACCGAGCGTCCTCGATGAACCAGGGGAGCATCTCTTCTACGCTTCGGTCATCGGCACGGACCGACGTCAAGAGGTCGACCTCACAACAGAACTGCCAAAGCCGTTGGTACGCCCTCGGCGTTACGGCGACCAACTCTTCGACGTTCAGAGTTCCCTTCGGCAGCATTCCCTCCGTCTCTTCGTTCGCGTTGTACCGGAGATATCCCTCCACGTCCCCGGACGAAGTTCGGTACAGAGCTTGGTAGCCCCTAGGAAGTTTTGCCCCCGGCACCTCGACCTGGTGCAGGACTCTGTCCCACCAGCGTCCTAGGCGCTCGATCGACCCCGTCTGGGTGGCTCTGAACTCCTCGTAGACCGGCGGCGCCTCCGCGCGCAACGTCTCGCGGTCCACCAACTCCACATTGCCTGCGGAAGGCTCTAGAAATCGGACCCTGGGCGAGTCGATCACGTAATTCGCCCCGTAGATGGCGGGTCCGTAACCGAAGCGGCCGTAGATCGGGTACTCGGCAGAAACAAGGATTCCGATCGCCTCGCCTCGTTCGTGGCTCGAGACCAGGTCGGCCTCGAGCATCTGGGAGAGCAGTCCGCGTCTGCGGTGCGTGGGTGAAACCGTGACGTTCGTGAGTGCGGCTGCACTGACTTGAGTTGGACCAGGAACGGTAAACGCAGTCGGAAATGACCTTAGGGTGCCTACGATCCGATCGTCGTCGAAAGCGGCCCAAGTACGGTCGAGCTGGCAATCGCCCAAGAGGTACTGGCCGTACCCTTCAGGGACCTCGAAAAGGAAGCCGACGCCCATGCAAGCGACCCAGTCCTCGATCTCGGACGCGTCGATGGTTCGGATCTGATCGCTCACGTCGCGACGATAGCCAGACTTGATCCGTTGCCAAGCCGGTCAAGAAGCCGGCGGCTCAGGCCGCGGTCAGGGAATCCACGAGACGCGGCCCTTCAGGAGCACGTAACCGACGAATGCGCCGGTGTCGATCAATGTGTGCGCGATGACGAGTCGCGGCAACCGTCTCTGCCGTTGGTATAGCCGGCCGAACAAAAGACCCATGACCACATTTCCCGCGAATCCTCCGAAACCTTGGTAGAGGTGATACGACCCTCGCAAGACCGCAGAGGTGAGAAGTGATTTGTTCTCGCTCCATCCGAGCTGTTCGAGACGGTGAATGAGATAGCCGCAGATCACGACTTCCTCCAGGAGCCCGTTCTCTGCGGCGGCCAAGACGAGAGCCGGAATCCGCCACCAGACCGCGGGCAACGTCGTCGGGACGACGCGGACGTTCAGCCCCGCGTGGTACGCGCCCAAGTAAAGCGCGAGACCGGCGCCCCCTACGACGGCCGCGAGTCCTGCTCCCCATGCGGTCTCTTTCAGGGGCTCACGGGTGTCCAGCCCGATAGATTTGAAGGATTCCCCCGAACGTCCCAACAGGAAACCGACGAGGAGGACCGGGACGACGGCGACAGCTGTGCCTACCAGCTGATAAGCGAGCTGCAAGAGCGATCCGGCGGCGGCGGGCGCGTTGATCACCGCCGTCTGTGCGTGGAGGGAACGTCCCGAGGACAGACTTCGCACGAGGTCGAGCACCGCGTACACCGCTGAAGCACCGAGGGAGAGGGCGAGGACGAGCCAGATCTCTTGAGCGAGGATCCGTCTTTCGGGAGGGGCTACGCGCTCGGGGCGCGTCGCGCTCATCGTTCTCGAGCGATCGGATGGAACGAAGCCGGACACTCCTGTCGACGCTAGCTACAACGTGCCACTCGGATCGGCGCGCCCCACGTATGGGCTCTTCTGAAAGAAGTTCGAGCTAGTTCCAGAAGTCGGGCACGTCGCGCGGCCTGCACGGCCTCGCAAGGAGATAGCCCTGATAAAGATCGCAACCGAGTTGCCGGGCCGTGTCGCGCTGCTGCCTGTTCTCGACGCCCTCGGCGATCAACCGCAGACCGAGACCGTGGCCGAGCTCGGTGATCGCCTGCACGATCCGTCGGTCACCGTCGTCCCCCCCGAGACCGCTCACAAAAGCACGGTCGATCTTGAGATAGCTAACGGGAAGCCTTTTCAGGTAGCTCAACGACGAGTAACCGGTTCCGAAGTCGTCGATCGCGAGCCGCACACCGAAGGTGCGCAGATCGTCGAGCATCCCACCGATGTGCGGATCGTCGGAGACGAAGCCGGATTCGGTGATCTCGAGAACAACGGCGCTCGGCGGAAGGCCGCTCGCCTCGAGCGCGACCTCCAGCGCCGGAAGGAGATCGGGGCCGTCGAGCTGTCGCGGAGAGACGTTGAGAGCGAGAAAAGCGTCTCGGGCGGCCGAGTAGGTCGAACGCCACTGCGCCATTTGGATGCAACCCTGGGTCAGAACCCACCTGCCCAGCGTCGCGATCAGTTCGGATTCCTCGGCGAGTCCGACGAACTTGGCGGGAAGGAGCAGACCCCAGCGCGGGTGCTCCCATCGCACCAGGGCTTCAAGCCCGAGGACTCTGCCGTTTGTGAGCGATGCGATCGGTTGGTACTCCAACCGGAGCTCGCCACGCTTGACCGCTTCCCGAAGATCGTTCTCGAGTTCGAGCCGGCTTCCTGCCTCCTCGCGCAAACTCGTGTCGAACATTGCGACGCGACCGCGACCACGCGACTTGGCCTGGAGCATCGCCATGTCCGCGTCCTGCAACAGGCCTACGGCGTCGCGTTGGGTACCTTCCAGCCTCACGACGCCGATGCTCGGTGTGACGGTGAGGGTCCTTCCTGTGCTGAGCAGCAAAGGGTGGGATATGACGGCTCTGAGATCCTCAGCTCGCTGCAAGGCCTGGTCCGTGTCCTCTATGTCGGAGTCGAGGATCACGAACTCGTCTCCGTGCAGTCGGCTGGCAGTCGCAGTCTCAGGGATGACTTGGCGCAGCCGCTCTGACACAGCGATGAGGACTTCGTCGCCGGCTGCGTGCCCGAGAGAGTCGTTTATCAACTTGAAGCGATCGAGATCGATGAAGAACAGCGCGAACGACTTCGGTTCGCCACCCGCCGTCCGTTCGCCACTCACTGCCCGTTCGCCGCCCGCCGTCCGTTCGCCACCCGCCATCCGTTCGCGCAGAGCGGCTAAAAGTCCGGTCCGGTTCGCCAGGCCGGTCAGAGGATCGTTTCGCGCCTCCCACGCGAGACGGTCGAGCAGCTCCTTGCGCTCGGTTATGTCCGACACCGAACAAACCACCGCCGCGCCGTCGTCCTCGCTCGTCTCTCCGAGAGGACGCGAATTGATCGACAGCCACTGCTCGGTCCCGTCATCGCACGTAACGCCGACCACGACGTTCGTGCACGACTCCCCCCGCTCCAAAGCGATCGCGATGGGGAGCTCCTGAGGCATGAGGATTCGGCCGTCGCCGAGCCGAGCTTCGGAGTCACCCCGGAAGATCCCGTCTCCACGGCCCCGTTCGAGCCGCCGACCGAGCATCTTCTGAGCGGAGTCGTTCGCAGCACAGACTCTCCCGTCGCGCCCGATGACGACTACACCTTCTTCTAGAGCAGCCACTGCTGCGGCGTATCGCCGTTCGAGCGCGACACGGGCCTGAGCGGCCTTTTCGGCACGCTTTCTCTCCGATATGTCATGAAGGATCACCTGATATGCCGGCTTTCCTCCCCATGTCGTACGAACGCTCGCGACTTCGACCGTCACCTGGGAGCCATCAGCGCGGACGATGCGCGCCTCGTGACCTTTGGCGACGTCCCCCGTCTCGCGGAGCTGACCGAGCCGAGCGACTGTCGGCGCAATGTCCTCGGGATGGAGAAATGCAGTGAGGGGCTTGCCCACTCCGAGGTTCCGGTCCATGCCGACGATCCTCGCCGCCGCGGCGTTTCCGTAAACGAGGATGCCGTCCTGGTGCACGATGATCCCGTCGGGCGAGTGCTCGACCAAAAGCTGAAGGCGCTCCGCGACGTCCGAAGCGACCCACGGGGACCGATCGGCGCTCGCCACCTCCGCAGCGATCCCGAAGAAGCGCTGCGCCTGTCCGTCGGACACACCGATCGCCCTCACGAGGACCTGGTGCGATTTGCCGTCGGGGGTTACGAGTTCTTGGACCAACTCGTAGTTCTCCCAGACGAGGCCCGCTCTCGTGCTCTCGACGATCGGGGCGAGGAGCATCTCACCGAGATCGGCGCCAGCAACGGCCCGGACCGCTCTTTCACCGTCGTCACCCGGATTGGTGGCGAGCCAGAAGGTTCCTTCGTCGGACGTTCCGAACAGGCGTGTGACCGGGGCGTGCCAGCGGACGCCCTCACCCGGGAACTCCAGCTCCCAAGTGACGACGTGAGTCAGGTCTGCGAAGAGTGCCAGCTGTGCAGCGGGAGGTAGGCCTTGGGACTCCTGACCTGGCTCCTGCCCTTGTTCGGACGCATCGGAGCGCAGGCGCGTTTCGGCCATGGAGCGGGTATCGGCGGCGGCATCCCGGACCTTTATAGTCACTTTTAGCGATTGTGCGATCACAACACGTTGCTGGCCGACGACCCGTGTGTAAATGATCACGCAGAGTGAATTCGCCGTTCATTAATCTGTTTTTTGAAATCTTGTGGCCCCGTGCGAATCGTTATTGGCCACCGAACAATAGGGGTCGGGATACAAAAGTTCGCGCATACCATTGCCAGGACCTGGTAACTCGCCATTTCCACCACGCGTCCGGTGCAAATAAAAAGTCGGCCGAATTGCTCGATTAGTTTGCGATAAACGACGGCTTCTTCTTTACCTATTGACGCACAAGTCGTAGGCTCACGTCGCTCGGTTCTCGTTTGTCGGAACGGACGGGGAGTGGTCGGGGACCATGACACGTATGCGGGGTGTGACAGGGAGTGGTCGGAAGGGGCCCCGCGGTGTCTCCATTTGCGGAATAGGTGCTGTTACGGGCTACGGGTGGGGACAGAAGCTCACCTGGGACGGCATCTACCACGGGCACCACGCCGCACAGAAGCTCTACGGCTTCCAACCCCTGTTCGACGACGACTGGGGCTGGATCTGCTACATCGACGAAGGCGGCGACCCTTCCGACGGTCCGAGCCGGTTCTCTCGCGCTTTGCGCTACGCGGCGCGTGAGGCGGTCGGCGACGCCTACTCCAGGGGATGGCGGCCGAGGGGCGTAACTGGCGTCTTGCACGGGATCGTCCTCGGAGATGTCGACCAGTGGCGGAGCTTCCATCACAGACAGGGCCTGGACACCAGCCGACGCGACTGGGTGAAGCTCATGCCCTCGACGGCGCTCACAGCCGTCATGCGCGAGTTCGACTTCCACGGCCCCGTCATGTCGGTGACAGCCATGTGCGCGACGGGCAACGCCGCCCTTCTCACGGCCAAGCTCTGGATCGAGGCAGGGATAGTCGACGACGTCCTGGTGCTCAACTCGGACCTGTCCTTCAGTCCTGAGAACGCAAGGGGATTCGTCGACCTCGGCGTGCTCGTGCTCGACAGCCCGCCGACAGAGGCGTGCTTGCCCTTCCAACAAGGAAGCCGTGGGTTCGGCGGAGGAGAGGCCGCGGTGGCGATGATCGTCTCGTCTCCTCACGACGGCTCGTACGGGAACGTCCTCGGTGGGGCCATGACCCATGACGGCTGGCACC
>DASPVS010000226.1:0-6128 GCA_035622235.1 Acidimicrobiales bacterium
CGCGCTGCAGACCGGAACGTCTGGGTTTGACGGAGCGCACTCGTTGAAGGTCGCGCCGTTGAAGGTCGCACCCACGAGTCGCGCCCCCGCCAACGAGGCCCAGGAAAGGTTGTCGCCCGTGAAGGTTGCATCAGATAGGTCGGCATTGCTCATGATCACACCGGCGCAGAAGGACGCATCACCGATATCCCCGCCCTCATCGATCGTAAGACAGGAAGAGGTACCTGCGTTTGCCATGTTGGCATCTGGAGCCGAAACGCCCGATAGGTTGGCGGCCACGCAGCCCGTCGGTGCCAAACCCGGTGGTAGGCAATAGGACACGAGTGTGGAGTCCGACAGATCGACATGCTTGAGGTCGTCGTCGGCGAGGTTCACTCCGGACAATTGCGCGCCGGTGAGATTGGCAAAAGGCAGATCCGCTGCCGAGAGGTTCGCGATCTCGCAAGTGAAATCGCCCAACGGCGGCTCGAGGAAGGCGCATGTCGTGAGCGCAGCTCCCGACAGGTCGGCATCTCTCAGCTCAGCGCTCGAGAGAAGCGCCCCCGAGAGGTTTGCACCGGCCAAATCCGCGTAAGAGAGGTCCAGGCCGCTGAGGTCAGCCCCCGCCAGATTGGCAGAAGGACAATCAGTGAATCTGTGGGGAGTCGGATGCGAGACAATGGTGCATCCGTCGACCACTGTGTCGCCGAAAGCCGGGGTAGCGGTCGCCAGCCCCATCCCGATGGACGCGGCCAAGACGGCACCCACCGTTACCAGGCCACGAAGCGCCTTCTGTCTCGTTCGAAGACCATCGGCAACGAGCACGTCCACCCCCAAACGGTCGCTCCGCCAATCCGGACTGTAGTCTGCGCGCTCGGTCGGCGCCGTGAGTGCGCGTTGCTGGCCAAGCGACCGATCGCCATGGTCGGCCTCGCCGCGGTAGTGTCCTCCTTGGCGACAGATCGGTGTCGCGCGGGATCGGCCGGCGAGGCTCGTGACTCCGCTGGAGGGGCGGACGACAAAGGGGAACGTTCGTGGAGTCAGTGTCGGATCTCCTCTCAGCCTCACGTGCGCCCATCGACACGAGGGCGACGGAAAAGGAAAGATCGGGGATCCCTCCAACCGATCCATCGTCGCCCCGCCTCAAAGTGGGCCTCCTCGTCGGCGTCGTCGTCGGTCTGGTTGCGCTCGTCATCGCCGTCGTCGCTCTCATGCGTGCAACTGCTCCCACCTCCGCCCCTGCTGCTGCCCCGGTGCCGGCCGTCACCATCGCCTATCCGCCCGGCCCCACGACCGTCAAGGGCACCGTGACCATCGTCCTCAGGCCCGCAGGCCCGCCCCTGAGCTCCCTCGTTGTCGTCCTGACGGGCGGCACCCTGCACCGCACACAGGTGGCCGTCGCCTCGTTCACCTACGGGTGGGTGGCGTCGTGGAACACGGCGTCGGTGCCCGACGGCACCTATCTGATCGCTGCCGTCGGCTACGACCACTCGGGCCGCTCGGCCACGAGTCCCCCCATTCTCGTCACGGTGCAGAACTAGCCGCATGAGCCACTAGTTCCTTACGCTCACGATCACCAATCGGCTCTCTCCGAGCTGACGACGCGAGTCACGAGCGACGGTCTGGATGGTATAAGTGCCGTTCGCGACGTTTGTCGTGGCCCAGGCCGCTAACCACCCGTAGATGAATTGCTCGGCAGGGATTACCTTTGGCGGCCCAGCACCGCTACCGCGAATTTGAAACTCGACTGAAGACACGTTGAAGTCGGCAGACGAGCCGGTGGCCAGAAGAAAGATATTCCCGTGTACAACCGCGTTGTTCTTTGGCTTCAGCACACGGGTACGCGGAGGCACGTAGCCGAAGATGGGCAGCGTACTGCGCGCCAGACGCGCAGCTTCGGCGGTCGCGAAGAAGCTGAGGTGGTGTGCCTTTGCCAGCTCATCCAATGTCCAAATCTGGTTGTACTGAATGTAGGGGTTGGGAAAGAGATACTTCTCGAGCAAGGGCTTGGGCGCACTGAGCTCGTGTGCCGCAACAAGGTCGTCCACCTGCAGTAGCTTCCGAGCGCCCGCGCCATCCGCACGCCCGTTTTCGGCACCAGCGACGACGACGAACACGACGAGGAACACCACCAAGGCGCGAAGGCCGATGAGCCCTCGGCGCCTCCGTGTGCTCGACGTGCTCGACGCCACCTTCCGATGGTCTCTTCGATACCGCCTCGGCAATCGCTCGAGCAGACAGAGATAGCACCCGATGAGAATCAGAAGGTTGAACGTCGCATAGCGCGATTGGGTGGCGACCGAGAGCCCCTCTTGTGCCCGCCCGTACGTCACTGTGGCGGCGAACAGCAATCCAAAACAGATCAACGCAGGGCCAACGGGGCTGGATGCCAAGTGTCCCGGGCGGGCATAGAGGACAAGGCAGATGACGGCCATGAGGGAGATGACGACGCCAAGAGCCATTATTTCGAAGTCCGATCCGGGGGCCTTCACCTGTCGAGACATGAGGTCACCGACGTTGACAACGAAGAACTCGACATCCGACAGCGGATGAGCGAACAGATAACTTGTGTTTCCTGATGTGGATAAGAAGTTGAAGCCTGCGAAGTAGACGATTGTCGTCACGGCCGCAGCACCGATCCACGACAAGACGAGAGAACGGGCAGCGTGTCGCCACAGCAGCACGACAAGTCCGGCAACCCACACGAGCAGCCCCTGCAATGACGAATAGCTGCCGACGATGGCAAGTGCCATGGCCAGGCCTATCGTGGGCCATCCGACATTCGGCCTGTCGAGGACGAAGATGGCGGCTACAAGCGTCAACAGGACCATGAACCACGCCAGTTGGAAGCCGAAAAGGGTATTTCCGTACTGGGCCAGGGAGAACATCAGAAACGCGATTGGCACATAGACCAACAGTCGTGTCGAAGGCAGATCGCGCCGATGGCCGATGACCACGAGCCCGAAGGCAACTATCAGGAGAATGGCCGAGATGTACATCTCGGTGAGCACATTCAAGTTTGTGAATTTACCGAGCGCCAGAACGACCAAATTCGGGAACAGCATGCGGTTCTCGTTGTGCTGTATCCAGAGCGAAGCCAATGTGGTGTGCCCGCTGTAGTTGTCCTGAAAGAAGTGTGAATGAGTTAAGAGGGCGACATTGACCCATTGGTCGTAGAAGATGGCGTTCACGCCGTAAGCGTGGAGGAACCACAGGTAGACAATGATGGGAGCCAGTAGGAAGGTTCCTGTCACCGCGGCAAGAACGGCACCGCTAAATCCTTCGAACCACTCCGACCCATGACCAACGCGGTCAGAACCCCCCTGAGATATGGGAGGCGGGACCGTAGGGCTAATCTTGGTAGTCATTTCGCCGTCGTGATTGACCGTGGAAGTCGTGATTGACCGTAGAAAGCAGTGCTCAGTTGCTGCGCAGAGACTAGCCCGGGCGCTCAGACGCAACCGGGCGCAAACGGTCCGGTCCTACTCAGAGTGATCCTTTACACGACAAGGTCCGGTCACCGACGACCAAGAGCACCTTGTGCGAGGACACTGCAACGCTCTGGACGCTCGGGAAGACAACAGACAGGCCTTCTCGTAACACATCCGCTGTCCCGCCAACGTCGACCCACGAATCCAACTCTCGGCCTCCGTTGCTCGTTGTGGACGGTCGATGCTGGGCTATGGCCTCAGAACGGCGCCGACCCACCAACTACTACCGGGACATCGGAGGGTGAGCGTGTTCACGAACCAGGATCAACGATATTCTCGACTCGCACGTCCACCGGAGGCGTCTTGATCGAACGGCCTCCCGAGTCGTCGACGGTGGCGTCGATCGTGCAGCTGCCGTTGGGTACGGCCGACGTATTCCATCTGGCGATCCAGCCGTAGTTGGTCTTGGAACCGGCGGCAAACGAAACCCCTACAAACCCGTGACCGCTGAGGAAGTAGTCAACCCTCGTGATGTGATACGAGTCAGAACCGACTACGTCAAGGAGCCGCTTGCCGTGCAGAGTCGATCCGTTACCAGGAAGGACCATAGCCGCGCGTAACGGAGACAGCTGAAGCGGCGGTTCGCTCAGGTACTTCGCCGCGTCACCGGTGGCGAAGAGGCTCAGGTGATGGTCCCTTGCGATCGTGATCTGACGTCGAATGGCCTGGGCGCTTTCGAAAAACCCATAAAGGCTGGCAACGACCGGGTCAGGGCACCGGTTGGCCCTGACGGTCACCCGTCCAAGGTAGAGCCGGACCTCGCGTATCCCTCGCGCCTGCGCGATCCCGTTCGTCGAAGACCTCCGACTGCCCGCCAATTCTTCAAAGCGTCGATCGATGAACACGGTCCGATGATCCGTGCTCGGATGCAACAGGTCGGTCCAGGACGGCAAGGTACAGTCCGACGAGAACGAAGATTGCGAAGGGCGTGTAGCCCCTCTCCACATCGAGTCCCAAGGCGTCTACACCAGATCAACCCGAATGCGGTCACTCCCGGGAAGAGGAGCCCGAAAAGGGCGAGGGAGAGCGGCCGGCCTCCCGTCGTCGTCTTTCCAGGGATAGCGAACCGCACGAGCGACCAGATCGCCGTCACAACCAGCAAGGAGCCGAGAAGGGTCACCAGGATGCCCGGATGAGCCTTTCTCACGAGGTCAACGGTGGGCCATACTGCTCCGAGTGCACCCATGGCGTCGACAAGACGAGGGCGGTCACAGTTGGCGCGGCTGGTGGTCACTCATCTGCAACCGCCCCTGGTTATGATCCGCCCGTCGAGCTCGCCAACAACGAATCGCAGGTCTGAAGTCGCGGTCGATGCACGCCCGGGTCTCGGAGACGCAGCCGACCCGCAACCCCCGGCCGACAGCACCGAAGGTGTACAACGATTCGCCATCGTGTCACTGGTCGCCGTCGCGGCCGCAGCTGTCCCCTTCCTCTGGGTGCTCTGGGACCTGTGGAACGGAACTCTCAACCCTCTCCGAACTGCCGAATCAAGCGGGTACGCCTCGAATTTCTACGATATCCAGGCGCGAGCTCTCCTTCGTGGCCACCTGTGGGTCCCCAACGGCTCCCTTGGTCTCGAAGCTTTCGTCCACGATGGCCGGCAGTACACGTACTTCGGATTGTTCCCCTCGCTGATCCGCCTACCCGTCCTGTTGATGACGCACAGCCTCGACGGGCGCCTCACCGCACCGTCGATGCTGTTAGCTTGGCTCACAACCGCCCTCTTCACCGCACTGTTGATGTGGAAGGTGCGGTTTCTCATTCGTGGTAGCCAAGCCAGTCTCCCATGGCTAGAGGCCACCTCCTATGGAATTCTCCTCGCCGCAGTTCTGGCTGGAACCGTCCTCGTCGTGCTGGCGGCCGAGCCCTGGGTGTTCTCAGAGGACGTGGCGTGGAGCATTGCGCTCACTGTCGGGAGCGTCTTTGCCCTCTTGGGTGTTTTGGAGCGACCTTCCTGGCGCCGTGTGAGTGTCGCTGGCGGGTTGGTCCTCGCTGCCAACCTGACGCGGGGGACGACTGGCTATGCCTGCGTGATCGGAGCAATTGTCGTCGCAGGATGGTTCGGCCTTTCCCGCCAGGCGAAAAACGAGCGCCAATGGGCCGTCCCAACGCTTCTGGCTGGACTCATCCCACTCGGAGTCGGCTGTCTGGTGAGCTACGCGAAGTTCGGCATCCTATTCGGGCTACCTGCCTCGTCGCAGCTCGTCTATCAGGCGTTCCGATTTCGTGGCAGCTATTTCAACGTCCATTTCCTGCCGAGCACCCTACTTGCCTACTTCCGGCCGAATGGACTCAGGCTGACGCCGGTCTTCCCCTTCATCACACTGCCGTCCTCGATCACTCAGGGCGTCGGAGGAGTGTCCCTGTTTGGCTCTGACCGGACTGCCAGTGTGCCGGGCTCGATGCCCTTGCTCTTCGTCCTGGCAATCTGGGGAATGGTCACCACGTACCGACCCCGCCCAGTTGCGCGGGCCGATCGGTTCCGCATTCCGGTCCTCACCACGATCCTGGCAGGCGCCACCATCATGGTCTACGGCTGGATCGAGGATCGGTTCCTCGGCGATCTCCTCCCCTTCCTGATACTTGCGGGCGCGATCGGCATGGTCGACCTCTGGCGCAGGCTGGAACGAGGCCGAACGATCCGTTGGGCATCGCTGG
>DASPVS010000227.1:0-11329 GCA_035622235.1 Acidimicrobiales bacterium
TCGAGTGTCCTGGTCGATGGGGCCTTCACTATTAGCCGACATCTGCCGACACATCGAAGGTGCAGAGGAGGATCTGGTTCTATCTGGCGGTGGGGGCCGTCCTCGTAGGCGCCGAGACCGGCTTCATAAGTACCTTCTCCTCTGCCTCAGGCCTGGCGGCCCCGTCTACCTCAAGCGCGGCGAACTCCTCTGCCTCGGGTCTCGCAACTCGTTCGGTGGTGAACACGGGGACTTCGCACCAGCCAGCACCGTCCACATCCTCGTTCAGAGACGGTCTTCTCTTGCGCAATCGGAGCGCTGTTCCGACAACCACGACGACGACGACGCCAACCAGCGGAGAGGTCACAGCACTGACGGAGACGCCGCCGCCACTACCTACTGCTGTGCCTCCACGTGGGGAAGCGACCGCGTACGGGTGTGAGGCAGCCATTGCATACCTCACCGCCTACTCAGCACCGGGATTCTCGTTCGAGTGTCCCGGATACGCGGACGGACATCAGGCGATGACGTGCGTGGACGATCAACCGTCCTGTGCCGCTGGCGAGAAGCTCATCGCGATCGCCGTTCCCTGCGCCGCCGCCTACATGAACGAGGCATCGAACAGTTGGGTTCTCACAGGTAGCTCCGACTCGCCGATCGACCCCTACGGCTACTGCGACTGACCGAACCTTCGGCCGTCGAAAATATGGTCGGGCTTTGTCATCGCTCGAAACGGCGTGCCCGGAATGTCGGGTCTACTGTTCGGCATGGGCGACGTCGATTACAGCGGTCCACTGGCCGAGGCTTATGACAGGGGCCGCAGACTTCCACCCGCCACGACCCGGATCTGGATCGAAGCCGCGCGACGTCACCTACCGACCGGAAGCGACCCGGTGCTCGACTTGGGAGCAGGGACAGGCCGATTTTTGAGAGCGCTCGGCGAGGGCCTCGGAGCTCCCATCGTCGGACTTGAACCTGCCGCAGGAATGCGAGCTCTCGCTATGGAACACATAGGTCCAGCGATCAGCCTCGTCGGCGGAACGGCGTCGAAGCTTCCCTTTGCATCAGATGTCTTTCGCGGCGTGTGGGCGTCGCAAGTGCTTCATCACGTGACTGACCTCGAAGGCTGCGCCTTGGAACTACGTCGTGTAATCAAACAGGGCGGACGCGTCCTCGTCCGTGGCATGTACGAAGCTCTCCCGACGCAGTGGCCATTGGTCCGCTACTTTCCAGGCGTCGTCTCGGTTCACGAGCGCTTCTTCTCTTCCCTCGAACAAATGAGGATTGCACTCCTGTGCTCGGGCTTTTCGGAGCTCGCTCACGAATGCATCGAGCAGGTCGTCGCCGAGGACGCCGAGAGCTTCTATGAGCGCACTGCGCAACGGGCCGATTCCGGCCTGGTCCTGCTTTCCGACAGCGACTTCAAAGCTGGTCTGGCGACCTTGCGACACGAGATCGATCATGGTCGATGCATCGGGCCGATCTCCGAAATCCTCGATCTCGTCGTCTTCGGATGACGCGCATGACGCGCGTGGAACACTGACACGGCGAGCCTTGCGCATCACGACATCGCCTTGGTGCACGCCCACGCTCCGGTGCGGTTGGCCAGTCGGCGACCTCCGGCCTGACTCTGGTCGATTTCGGCCCCACTGCAGTTCTTCGGCAGCAAGACGAACACAGCACTGGTCGTTGTAGCCCGAGCGCGCGCCTTCAGGGAACCCGCAGTAAGTTCTAGAGGCATGGACGACGCCCTCGAAGGTTGGTACACCGACCCCTACGGCGTGCACGAAGCGCGATGGATGTCTGTGGGTCGTCCAACTGACCTGGTTCGTGACGGTGAGACAGAGGCCCGTGACCCTGCCCCGGATGAACCCTTCAAGATCACGCCCTTGCCAATTGAAACGGGATCGGACTTCACAGCGGCCGCCGACCTGCGTAGGGCAGACGAAGCCGCGGGATATCCGGAGCAAGACGCCGAGCGGCCGGAGGACGCAGCATGGGGCGGCGCGGGCGAGAACATGGCCTAGAAGGTGCAAAACACGAACTCGCTGGCGCAAGACGGTTCTTCCCTAGACACAACAGCCAACGACAAACGACTTTGAAGAGGGTTGCCGTCATGTCCGAAACAGTCGAGTCACTGATCCTCGACTTATTGGAGTGGATCGGTCCCGAACCCAGGCCATACGAGGAAGTTCTCGACGCGTGGCGGACATCTTGTCCCCGACTCCCCGTGTGGGAGGAGGCGAACGACAGAGGATTTGTGTCGACTCACCGCGAGGTCGGATGTGGTCGGCTTATCTCGGTTTCCCTTGCTGGATGGGAATATCTGGGCGAGCACCGCTCGGGGTCGCGAGCCAAACGATATTGAGTCGAACCAAACGGGCCCTCACGTCTTACGCGAACTGCCACGGAATGGCCGACGTCGAGCAGTACTCGTTCTCAGGCGAAGGGAACGAGTTGCCGGGCGGTGTACCACTGCCTCCAGCGCTCACCCGAATTCTTGGACCGCAGACCGACGCGATCAACGCCAACGCGACGATATGGGCGGTTTTCGCATCGCATCCGGTGCCTTAGCGGGCGTTTCATCAGCGAAGATGCGGCATGATCTATCCGTGGGACCGACGTGAACCGCCCGCGGAACCCGGCGCAAGAACAGCTGTTGGGGTCGGACGTGGAACGGCTCCCGGAACAGCCGGACGTCCAACCCACGGTGGAGCAAGCGACGAGTGTGTACAAGCCCACGCTCTCCCGGGAACAAGTCGACCGAATCCGCGCTTGGCACGACCGCGCCTACGCGGAAGCACTCGCCGAAGGCGCTGTGAGTCGTACGTTCGATTACCTGGGAACCTCGATCGTGGTGCCCCCTGAGGTGATGCCGATCACGCCGATGTCGCATCTGCTCGGAGAAGCGGTCTTGAGAGAGGTGACTTCAAGCGATCGCGTCCTCGACATGGGCACGGGTAGCGGTGTGAACGCGGTCCTGGCGGCATCGCAAGGAGCCCAGGTAGTGGCGGTCGACATAAGCGCTCGGTCGCTGGAAGCCGCTCGGAGCAATGCGGCGGGTAACGGAGTCGCCGACCTCGTCGAAGTGAAGTGGAGCGACGTTTTCTCCGACGTGGAGGGTACCTTCGATTTGATCGTCTTTGATCCACCGTTTCGGTGGTTCAAACCTCGAACTGTGACGGAGTCGGTCATGTGCGAAGAGGGATACGGAGCATTGACAAGGTTCTTCAGGCAGGCTCACCACCATCTGAAACCCGGCGGGAGGATGCTCATCTTCTTCGGCACCTCCGGTGATCTTGGCTATCTCCAGCAACTCATGGTCCAAGAGGGCTTCGCTTGGAGCCAAATAGCGCGTGATGATCTCGAAAGAGAGGATCACGAGGTCGAGTACTTCACCTTCCTCGTAACCGAAAATCGAGATCGTTCCCGACAAACGTGACATGTCGAGAGCCGGGTGACGATACGAACGCGGCGATCACTGTCGACGCAAACGATCCTGGGGACCGGGAAACAAAACGGTCAGTTGTGCCGGGTGGGCGTTGCTCCCTTCCTGCTGCCGCCAATAGACCCGGCGGACACTTCGTGACGGAGAAGTCCGCGACGCCAAAAACCGATCGGCCCGCCCGTGCGCCGACAACGGCTGACCCCCGGGCCCCCGCCGAATCGTCCGGGGGGTCGCCGTCATCGTGGGGCGCATGTATCGGGTCATGCCTCCCCGCCACCCCGGCGAACCGACACGGCACTGAACGTGTCATCGGTCCCTGCCATGAGTGTCAGCGCAGTATGACATAGATTGGCGCTGAGCGTGGGAGATGACTTAAGAGGGGACATGAGCGCAACCTCGGGACCAGGGACGTTGAGCCTGAGCGAAGAAAAAAAGGAACTGACTCGCGACCGGATCCGTCGCGCCGCCCAGGCCATGCTGGCCGAGCACGGCCTTCGTGCAACGGTCGAAGACATAGCGAGAGCAGCGGGAGTGAGCGCCCGTACGGTGTTCCGGCACTATCCGAGCCACGACGAGCTTGTCGCGCAATCGTTGACGATGATGTTCGACGAGCTCGGCCGACCCGTCGACGGACTGCCTGACCCGTTGGTTGACCTTCGAGGTTGGCTCGAAATGCTGGCCCTGTCGGCTCACACCCGCAGCGCCAAGGTTCTCGGCAAGGCCTTCTGGGATATCCACAATCCGGGCGAAAATCCTTCCCCGGTCGTCTTGAGAGCTCTCGCGAAGCGAAGACCGCTGCGTCGGCAAAGGACGGATTCCATTGCCGAGCAAGCTTGGATCGCCGCAGGTGGGACCGGGACGCCGCCGGGAACCGTCAGTGAGTCCTTCGGTCTTCATTTCTCCGGGTATGCGACCCGGGCGCTCGCGGTCGACTACAGAAAGACTCCGGAGGGAGTCGCGCGATTGACAACGGACGTGCTCATGGCGGTCCTTGGGCAAGCCGTGGATGAGCAACGGCGAATTGAGTCAAACGCCGATTGACCATCGAGCGCGCAAAACCAGTCCACCACAGGGGCAACTAAAGGATTTGATGCCCGATCCACTCGACGGTTACGACAGCACCGATCCACCACACGAATGCCATCGCTGTCAAGCCCAAGACGAGTGCAAGGTCCCGGTAGGTTCTCACGGTCGATACCTCCCTCGTCGGCACTGTTCTAGCTAACCAACGTGGGAGTGGCGTGGATTTCGACCTTCCGGGTCTCAGACGTCCGTCAACGGGTCTGAAAAGCACCGTCAAGTGAGTCGCGTTCGCTGAAAGATAGCCATTCTCATCCAACTACATCCGGCATATCAGTACGGGAGGTCTTCTGGCCTGCAATTTCGGTAATCGGGTTCTGGCTGTATTAGGAACCGGACCGCGCTGATGGAGCTTCGCCCTTCGACGAGGCACCGGGCGATGCGGTGCATTCCGTCCATGACGCGTCCATCGAACCCCAAAATGATCGGATGGTTCAGGTCCACTTCTTGAATGAGCGTCAAGTGCTCGACGATCTTTCGGACAGTCGGCTTTTCGAGGCTGCCGGCGAACCAGTAGTCGGAGTCAATTTCCTTGATCGACTCGAGAGGAATCTCCTGCACAGGAAGGTTCGCGCTCAGATCGACCAGACGTCCTACGTCCCAGGCGTCGATACCTTGCTCGCCGGGCCAAAAGTGGTACTGCTTACGCACCTGGGCACACCTGCGGCGTCAGGCCCGCGCGAGCGATCAGGATCGGTGTGCCAGCACGAACCAACCGGTTTCGTCCCGATGCGCGTCGATCGTGAGGTCGTTTTCGCTGAACCAGGGCTCGAGCTCGGACCAGATGTAGCGATTCTCCACCGGAGCGCTCAGACGATCGAACGTGTCGAGCACCAAGCTCCGAAACGGCTTCCCGCGGTACGAGTTCATGGGTAAGCGCGCCAAGGAGTCCACGCCGTATTTTTCGCCGAGTTGTCCCGGGAGGACGACACCCGCGTAGAGGGCAGCCGCAATTGGCGTCGTCACCATCTTCAGCGTGCTGTGCGGCAGCCCTACGGTCACCTTGCGCATCGCCGCCGACGCATCAAGGGCAAGGCTTCGCGCGCCACGTCTCTCGGGCCTGCTGTAAACGTAAATGAGGATTCTCCCACCAGGCGCGAGCAGCTCGACGAGCCGGTCGAAGCCTTTACGCGGATCCTCAAGGTGGTGAAGGACTCCTAGACACGAGAGGAAATCCACGCTGTTGGGAGCGATGGGTGCATACCTCAGATCTGATTTGACCACAACCACGTTGTCGAAACGGCTCAGATTTCGTGCGGCCGCCTCGACTGCGGAGGAGCCGTCGAGCGCCACCAGGGCATCGAGGTGAGGTGCGAGAAACCGTGTGTAGCGGCCCTTGCCGCACCCGACGTCCAAGCCGACGCTTCCCTTGAGCGCGGGTAGTTCGAGATCGCGGAAGTAGACGTCCGCGAAACGGGCGTCTTCTTCGCGCACGTCGTCGAACGCGTTCCACTCGTAACCGAAACTCGCGAACGTCTTGTCGGTGGCGGCATCTGTGTGTTGTCCTCCCGAGAGGTCGAGGTATCCGCGTTCGGTCGCGAATTGATGCCGGTTCGCGCACTGGACCACTGCAGGTTCCCCGGCCCTGGTGACCGACAGCGGCTCGTCGCACTTAGGGCAGCACACGATCGAGAGCGCTCGTTCGGATGGCCATGGATCACTCATCTATCGGCACCCCCCTCCATCAACATCGCCGGCAACACGGCCAGGTTTTCCGGCTCATCGAGGCGCACCTTTCTAGCACAGCCCTTTTGGCACGGTTCCTCTGGCGCGGTTCCCGAGTCGCCGCATCCGACTGCTTGGGTACTCGGATATCGCAAGATCGATTGACGCTCGAGCTTCGGCCCTGCACCATGGGGAATCCAACGAAAACACCCTGCGGGGCAAGTCTTCGCACCAGCTCCGCGTCTCGAGGCGGGGTCGGTCACACTGAGACGCTGGCATATCTCCGACCTCGAAGCGTTACACGAAGCGGTGGAGACTTCTCATGAACACCTTCTACCGTGGATGCCGTGGGCCTCGCTTTGGGATCTCTCTAGCGGAAGGGACTTTTTGTCCCGAGCCGCAACCGACGGGACCCCGGGGGAATCCCGACAGGAGGCGCTGTACGCGATTGTGGACGGAAGGGACCGGCTGATGGGCGGAGCCGGGCTTCACAGGCGGCTCGGACCTGGCGCTCTCGAAATCGGTTACTGGGTAGACGTTCGGTTCACGCGCCGCGGCGTCGCGACTGCCGCGTCCGCTCTGCTGACCGAGTTCGCCTTCACAGTCGCAGGTGTCGGTCGCGTTGAGATCCATCACGATGCGGCGAACGAGGCGAGTGCAGGAGTTCCGGCAAAGCTTGGATTCACGCACTTTGCGACATTCGAGGACGACCCTGAGGCGCCCGCTGAAGTCGGTATCGAGATGCAGTGGCGGATGTGGCGTCGAGATTTTCCTGCCAGCGGGGCTGCAGCGCTCCTCGAGGAGATGCGCTCGGCCCGACGCTCGTGACATCGCCAGTGCCAACTATGGCCAAGACGCCCAGCTTTCGATGTCGATCGCCAGGACAGGCCCCGTGGGTGGTTGATCGATGTACTGGCGGTATTTCGCCGCGAGGCTTGAGAGAGCGACGTTTCTTTCGGGGTGGTCCTCGACCAAACGTGCCGTTCCGTCAACGCGCACCCACCACAGCTTCGTCCAGTCGTCTTCGTAGTTGTCGACCAGAAACGCCGTCCGAGGATTGGCCTCGATATTCGCAAGGCGCTTCAGGCGTTGGGTCGACTTTGGCTTGGAGTCGACTGCGGAGTAGAGGATCCCGTCGAGCAACGCAAAGCAACAGGGGACCACATGTGGATCACCCGAGGCCGTGGTGGTCGCGAGCCGTCCGATCATTGCGCCCGCGACTCTTCGTCTAGCGACGTCAGGATCCATCGCTTGCGCCCGATGGCGGTATTGCCCGCTCGAATGATGCAGCGATCGAGGGCGTTCGACGAGAGATCGACTATTCGAACCCTTGAGAGCGTGCAAACGAGTCGATTCGCGCCTCGGTCACTGAGTCGTAGAACACGATTCCGGATCGATCCTCTTCGTTCGCCGTGTCCCCGAGCGATTCGACGCTGCTCCGCAGCGCTCTGTTTTCCTGCTCGAGCTCGCCGGCTCGCTCGGTGATGATGCGGCAGCGTTCGCGGAGACGTTCAATTTCTGCCAGCGCCTGATCGAGACGGTTCTGGGCCTCAGCGACCCTGTCCGGACGAGACACAATCTCCGCCACCTGAACGAGAAGCGCCTTTGCCAACGCCGAATAGTCCCCGGCCACGTTGAGACCTCTCGTGATCTTTTCGGCTTGTGGCAGCGCGTCATCGGCTTCAGGCGCCTTCACTTCCTCGCAGGACTGTTCTTTGTGCGCGTCTTGACGCTCGAAGAGTTGAGTGAGCATAGCAACCTGTTCTGCCGTCTCCGCGGGGAGGTCACCGAGAACGATCTCGTAACAGCGTTTTCCGTTCAGCGAACGCGTGAGAAGTCCTTCTTCTTCCATCTTCGCGAGAACGGTTCCCAGCGTGCCTGCAGATTTGAAGGGGTGAGGAAGGAGTCGGTTCAGCTCTCCCGTCGCGAGGCCTCGCGGACGGTCGATCATCTTTCCACCGTTGCGGTGCAGGGTTGCCAGAATCTCTAGCCGTCTTGCTTGTCCGTTCATGCGACGCTGGGTCATGTTCGGACTGTACTAGCAAGGCTCGAACGCTGATCTGTCGACCGCAAGAGGTGGCGGGTTCGCCGCCGACCGTTGTGCCGAATGCCCCGAACGCGATTTCTATTGTGATTAAGGGAAAGTCAGGTTTCAAAAAGTATTTAAAGTCCATCAATTTGGGTTGACAGACAAGGCCGATGGCCGAGTGCAGGCATTTGTCCGGTGCCCACCCTCGGACCTTTTGTCCTGACCGCTCTCGCGATCCGCCCGGTGACTCGAAGTGCCCAAAGCGCGCCACTGGGACCCCGTCGGGCCCCAGTGGCAAAAGCTGACGTGTCCGATTTGTGACCTCGAACTAATGAACTAGCTGAGGGTCGTGGTCCCAGAGAAGGACGACTTGGCCAACGTCCCCGCCTCGCACTGCGCCGTCAACTTTTTGGTGACCTTGTACGTGATCATTCCGCCGGTAGGTGTGCCGGCCGGTACCGGCGAACCTCCCGTGATCGTTCCGCTCAGAGTGTCTTCCGGCGGACTGGAGCCGGGAACCCCGGTGGACGTCGACGTCTCGTCGTTCGTGCCCTTCACACCTTTCCAGACGATCGTTCCGCTGGTCGTCAGCCCGGGAAGGCTGGTGTCGGGGTTGCACGTCGTGTCACCGCTGCCACTGGCTTTCACAGTGCCACCGGTGATGCCGTAGGTGTTCGACCCGCACGCGCTCAGCGTGCCGGAGACGGTGACGTTCACTTTTTGGGTATTGAGACTCAACGGTGGGCTGAACTTCGCGGTCCCCTTGAACGTGCAGCTCGAACCGGAAGCGGATGCCGCAGAGAAGAGTCCTCCGCTTCCGGCGATGACGGCTGTGCTCGATCCAACTACCGCCAGAGCACCGACCATCAAGGCGATGTGCCGTTTCATTTACCCCTCCTTGGTCGTCTCCTGCCTTTCGAGGCTCGAAGACAAGCTTTGTTCCGCCGGTATGTAGGGTCCTAAGTATGTTCCAAAGCGTCGCTCTTGTCTCGCGGACCCGTCAGGCTCGCGGACCCGTCAGGCTCGCGGACCCGTCAGACGTTCGGACCCCTGCCAGACGCAATTGCCAGAAACAATTGCCAGACACAATTGAACGTAAGAGGCAACCGAGCTGACAGGCGATTTAGGTGAGAGAAAATTCGGTTGAAGATGAGAGGCAACCGTCGACCGAAGATGAGAGATAACCGAATTAGCAGGGTGTAAGAGGACGGGACGGGTGTCAGCACCCCGGCGACGGGCCAGCCTTCACACTCACCGTTCCGATCCGGGAGAGGGGCCAGAATCGCAAAATTGCGTGGCCGACGATGGAAGAGCCCTCGATCGGGCCGAAGTACCGACTGTCCTCGGAAGCCCCTCGGTTGTCGCCCATGACGAAGTATTCACCCGCCGGGATCTTTTGCTTGCGGATAGCGATGCCCGGTTCTGCTCTGGCCGAGGCGGTGAGCCACGGCTGAGCGATCGGTTTGCCGTCGATCAGGACTTCCCCGTCCGGACCTGAAGATATGGTCTCGCCCGGCAACCCGATGACACGCTTTACGAGGTCGGGTATCGAGTCGTCTGTCAACGCCGGTGGCCGGCTGAACACCACGATGTCGCCGCGGTGGACCGGATGGAGGTGGTAGCTCAGCTTGTCGACGACGATGCGATCACCGATATGTAGCGTCGGCGACATCGAGCATGATGGGATGTAGTACGTCCCGATCACGAAGGTCCGAACCGTGATCGCCACGAGGAGCGCAACGAGGATTACGAGCGCCCATTCGATGATCGGGCGTATGGGTACCCTCCTGGGCGGACGACCGCCGCCTGAACCCGGGGCCATTTGTCCGGGTTCTGGGGGTTGTGGCCCTGGTTCGTCGATTTCGGCGTCGGCCTTAGCATCCACCACGAACGGCCGACACTACCGGAGAGGGACGTTACTGGACAGTACAGCCCTCCTTCTTGGCCTGGTCACAGGACAAATTGCAGGTCAGCGCCCTGCCTGAAGGAGCCCGTTCACACGAGGGGCCCCGGCGTCTGACGCCGAATCGTTTCTTCGCCGTCGACTCTTTTGGACAGTGGCCGAACGGGTGGTCAACTTGGGCTTTGTGTGGTCACACTCGCGATGGGTGATTTGTCACAGCGACTATCGCTGATCGTGCCTGGACTGCTTGATATCGGCCGAAAACCGCTTCTCAGTTTTCTTGTCAAGAAATTAGACATACCCGCTAACCACCACGCCCAAACTGAAAAGTTGTGAGAATCGTCATTGAGCATCGCGCGACACACTTCAGTTTGTTGCTAACATCGCTAGCTGACAAAACGGGCGCAGTACCCGATATGGCACGGGGTTTTTCAAATGGCTAATGGACGTAATCGAAGAAACGCGCAGTCATCCGGTCGGCGAGACGGAAGAGAAGTTGCTCTTCGGGACGAGCTCCGGGCGCTGGAGGGCGCGATCCAACAACTAGAAGCCAGAGGCCGTCGCGCCGGCGGTTCTGGGCGTTCGACCGGACGTCGGGGCACAAGTCGGCTCGACAAGCTGGTTTCGCTTCTAAATCAACGGCCCGACCGTGACTGGTACGTGGACGAGATGGTGGGCGAGCTTCGCGACATCGCAGGCAGGGCCAGCGAAGCAAGAAAAAAGGAAGTGGTGCGACAAACGATCGGTCAAGCGCAACAGCGCGGTCTTATTCGCAACACCGGTAGGACGCGCTACCGGCTGACCGCCTCCGGCCGTTCCCACAGCGGTGCGGCCGTTTCCAATAACGGTAGAGGCAGTGACACGGCCCACGTCAACCGTGCGATCGCCGCCCTCCGCAGGGAAGAGCGGGCCATCTCCGGCGAACTCCAAAGGTTGGGCCGGAGCGTCGCAACGAGGCCTGCCGCTCGAGCTCCACGTGCGACTTCGCGTCCGGCCAAGCGTGTACGGCGCTCTGATGGGGGAACGCAGGTCGAGCAACTGATCACGATCATCGGTCGGCGTCCTGACAAGGAATGGTCCATTGAGGACATGATGGACGCGCTCGTTTCGAGCGGATGGGACACGAGCAGCAAGTACCCTGAACAGATCGTCAGAAACAACGTGACGCACGCTGTCAATCGCGGGCTCGTTCGAAGAGTCTCTCGGGGTCGGTACAGGCTGAGAA
>DASPVS010000228.1:0-3507 GCA_035622235.1 Acidimicrobiales bacterium
GTGGGACCGAGTCCCACGGGCCTCGTCGGAGGTCGGCCAGCCGGAGGAAGAGGCTCGAGCTGAGGCGCGCTCTGTCCGTTCAAAGTCGTGCGCCGGCGCGCACGGGCTTTGTGACGCTCGGCCCTGACTCCCAGCAATCCCGCAGCGATTACGTATGCGGCTGCGCCGGCAACCGCGCCGGCGACCACCCTGCCGAGGAGTGCGAGACCTGAATCCGAACCCCAGGCGTTGCTTGCCAGTGTCGCCGCTACCACCAAAGCGAGCGTCGCGAGCAGGATCCGCCGGAGCGGGCCGGAGACGAGGTCCGCCCCGAGGCCACCCACTTCTGTGCGCAGGCGGGCGAGGGCGGCTGCGGCACCCACGGTGTACGCGATCGAGATCGAAAGCATCACCCCCCTGACGCCTAGCGGCCCCACGAGCACGACGGCGAGGATGATGTTCACGGCGTTCTCGAGAACATATAGCCAGAAGGCCGAACGGAGATCTTGAATCGACTGCAGGGCTCGGATCGCGAAGACGAAAACACAGAACCCTGGAACGCCGAGCGCCAACATCGACAACGCCACACCGGTCTCACCGGTTGCACCCGCGTGGCCGGTCGCATGACCGAGAAGTGAGACGAGCGGCCTCGCGAGGACGAGCATTCCTGCTCCGGCCGGCACGACGATCGCCAGCATGGCCCGGAGACTCACCGCGAGGCGCCGGCGGAAAGCTGGCAGGTCGCCGAGGCTCCATTGCTGGGCGAGCTCTGGAGCGGTGGCGGTAACTATCGAAACGGCGATGATGCCGTAAGGGAGTTGAAAAAAGGCGTAGGCGTAGGTGTAAGCGGATACCCCGCCGCTGATGGGTGCCAAGACGCGTAGGACCACCAGTAGCGCGAGCTGATTCGCCACCACTAGTCCGAATGTCCAACCGGACAGGCGCACGATCGTGCGCACCGCCTGGTGTCTGAAATACGGGTACCAGTGCAACCGTAAGTCGGCGCGCCGCAAGCTCGGAATCATCACGAGCATCTGGGCAACGACTCCGAGGGTTGTCCCGACTCCCAAGAGGAGGATCCAGCCCCTGTTCTGATCGAGCTCTGCGAGCGTCAAGTCGTGATGGACGATCGTTCCGAACAGGACCAGGAGGACGATGAGCACCACGTTGTTGGCGATCGGAGCGAACGTCGGTGCCGCGAAGATCCGCCTCGCGTTCAACAAGGCAGTTGCGAGTGAGATCAACAAGTAACAGGTCAACTGCGGAACGAAGAGGATCAGCAGCTCGGTGGCCACGTGCGTCTGCAGGTGGGCGTCCGCGGAATGGTTTCCGCCGGTGAGCACTTCGATAATGGGAGGTGCCGCGACGAGAAACACCACCGACGCGACTCCGATGACGATCACGGTCACGGTCGTCACAGCCGAAATGGCGTCCCAAGCCTCTCGATCGGATTTCTTGGCGAGCTGTTCGACGAAAACCGGGACGAATGTCGCTGCCAATACGCCGCCTAGAACCAGATCGACGACGATGTTCGGAACCGTGTTCGCGAGGTTGTAGGCGTCCGCCACAGTTCCGAACCCGACTGCGTAGAAGAGCGCCACGATCCGAAGCAGTCCGGTGACCCGCGAGAGGGTCGTTCCGACGGCCATCACACCCGCGCTTCGCGCTATTCGAGGCCTCGTCGGGGACGTCGGTCCGGCGACTTCGGGGATCCGTGCGTCGCTCACTGGGGGGACCCGTTGGCACCGCGCACATGCGCGCCACGACCTCTCCGTCTTCCGCGCCACAGTGTCCGGCCCCACCACGCAAGCAGGACCACTGCTGCACCTATGGACAAGGCGATCGCTACGTCGGAGGTGGAAAGCGATCTGACGCTCACGTTGCCATCGACCAACGTGAGGCCGCCCTTTGGGCTCACGAGGTCGACCGACACGACGAAGTTGCCTGCAGTCCGGGATCGCATGTCCACGTAAACGGCGTTCGAGCCACGACTCAAGACCATCCGGCAATCGACAGCGGTAAAGCCGCCGTTGGTGGGCTTGGTCGGGGTACAGCCAGCCGTGGAGCCGAAGACGAGCTTGTCACTCGAAACGGTCAACAAACCTTCAACCGTGTAGGGCGTGTTCTTGGTGACCGATATTGGAACGCGGGCGGCCCCCGACGTGAGCCGAACCGACGCGGTCGTGAGCTTCAGCTCCCCCAGCTGTCTATCGAGCGCGGAGCGGACACCGTAGAGCGCGGAGCGTTGTTGATTGGCGCTCAGGTCGTTCGCTTCCGAAGCGAGGAGATCATCGCTGAGGGGTGCCACAACTACAGGTGCGACCGCGCTCGAGAAGGCGATCAGCCGAGCTCTCATCATCTTTACCTCGCGGACGGCGAGGTGACCGCTGCCAGTGGAACCGACAGCCGGCCGGCGTGCGGACGGCTGTACGTCGCGAGACGAATTGCCTCCAATCGGGACCGAGGAGAAGAGCTGGTCCAAGTCGACGGCCTCGATATTGGGCGATCCATCTAGACCTTGGAGCACTTGGCGTATGAAAACCGAGTCGGGTTGCCAGCTCGCTGGAGTCGCGAGCACTACTGCGCGTTGGTCGTCTGCATTTGGTTGTTCGAGAAAGATGAGAGCGAGTTCCGCCAAGAGCCTGTGAGCGGCGAGCGCGGGATCGCCCGAACCTGCAACCGGGAGATCCGCCTCGAGACCTGGGTCCGACAGAGCCGCTTCGACCGAGGTGCCGTTTCCCGATGCAAGATCGAACGGCTGAGTGCACGTGAACACCCCGCATCCTCCTCCGGTGACAGCCGAAGGAGGAACGACCACGTCCCTTGTGCCGCCGGAGGACTGCTGAGAGATCGCCGTGACCGCTGCAGGGTCGAGAGTTGAATCGGAAACCCACTCGTGCTCGTCGGGGTGAAAGGTTTGAAGGATCTGTAGTGCCCTGCGCGTCTGGTAGGAGAGCTCGCCGCCGAGACCGGCGTCTGTGAGGGCGGAGGCGTCGACGGGGACGAAGCTCTGACTCAAGATCTCGTGGCCGGGCGTGACTGCCAGCGCTTCGAGTGATTGCAGCGCCTGTCGATCCTTGGCCTGGGTCGAGGCGTGTAGTTGCGCCACGATCTCGGGAACCGGCTCGAGCGTGAGTGGCACGCTTGGAATCCCAGCGACTGCGCTCGTCTCGTTCGCGAACTGGTAGAGCGAGGATTGATCGAGTGCGCTACGCGAGCCAACGGGACCGCCCAGCGCGCTCGCGACGCCCAGGGGGAGTGTCCAAGCGAAGTCGAGCTTCTGCGTGGAGGGGTAGCTATAGACGAGGTACGTGAGAAGGCTCGCTCTTGAGGTCGAAGACGAACCACCGTTCGAGGGTCCCGAAGTTGAAGATCCCAGTGGTACGACGCGGATCTCGAGCGGGTAGACGCCAGCACAAAGACCCATGCTGCACTGCAGGTCTATCGACGCAGGCTCTTGCGGCGGTGTTCCGTCCCCGCTGTTGACCGCCAACGTCAGTTCGTACCCTCCTGCGGAGCCACCTATTG
>DASPVS010000229.1:0-8243 GCA_035622235.1 Acidimicrobiales bacterium
AGTCGACCTCGGCGGGCGGCACGTAGTCGATCTCACTCGTCGTCCCGTACGAGGTCGACGTCGCGCCGACTCGGACCCCAGCACCCTGCGGCCCGCGACGCACGAGGACCCTTTCGTCGATGAAGCGACCGCTGTCGTCGAGCTTGGCGTTGGCCTGCGCGATGACGTGTTCCTCTTCCTCGTCTGCCGCGAGATAGACGATGTCGCCTGTCACCCGACCGTCGACGACGCGCCGGTAAGGGGTTTCGATGAACCCGTACTCGTTCACCCGCGCGTACGTGGCGAGGGCACCGATGAGACCGATGTTCGGCCCCTCGGGCGTCTCGATAGGGCACATCCTCCCGTAGTGGGAGCTGTGAACGTCTCGCACCTCGAACCCGGCGCGCTCTCGCGAGAGACCTCCCGGGCCCAGAGCGGACAGGCGACGCTTGTGTGCCAACCCCGACAGGGGGTTGTTCTGGTCCATGAACTGGCTCAGCTGGCTGGTCCCGAAGAACTCCTTGATGGCAGCGACGACCGGCCGGATGTTTATGAGCGTCTGCGGCGTGATCGCTTCGACGTCCTGTGTCGTCATGCGCTCGCGGACGACTCGCTCCATCCGCGACAGACCGACGCGTACCTGGTTCTGGATCAGCTCCCCGACGGACCGTATGCGCCGGTTGGCGAAGTGGTCCTGGTCGTCGATCCGGTATCCCGACTCGCCGTCGGCGAGGTGCAACATGTAGGTGGCCGTCGCGAGCACCTCGGAGGGGCTGAGCACACCCTGGTCCGGGGCGGGGCGATCGAGGTCGATGTCCAAAAGGGTGGAGACGCGCTCGATCTCGGGGCCCAGCTTGCGGTTGAGCTTGTAGCGCCCGACTCTCGTGAGGTCATAGCGCTTCGGGTTGAAGAACGCGTTTTCGAAGTAGGCACGCGCGGCCTCGGTGGAGAGAGGCTCGCCAGGCCGGGCGCGCTTGTAGATCTCGAGCAGCGCGTCTTCGCGAGTTGGGGCGATGTCGCGCTCTTTCTCCCATTGTCCTTCGAGGAAATCGAAGTGGCGCACGAAGCGGTTGAGGAACGCCTCGTCCTCGTATCCGAGGGCGCGCAGCAACACGAAGAGCGAGAGTCGCCTCTTGCGCGCGACGCGCGCACCGGCGGTGACGTCCTTGGACGGCTTCGCCTCGACGTCGAACTCGATCCATTCACCTCGATAGGGATGGATCGTGCCCGTGACGATCGTCTTCGCGTCGCGCCCCGGCTGGAAGATTACGCCGGGAGACCGCACGAGCTGGCTGACCACCACCCGCTCGGTCCCGTTGATGATGAACGTTCCCTTGTTCGTCATCATCGGGAAATCCCCCATGAAGACGGTCTGTTCCTTGATCTCGCCGGTCTGCGCGTTCATGAACCGCGCTCTCACGAAGACGGGCGCGGCGTAGGTCATGTCCTTCTCTTTGCACTCCTCCACCGAGAACTTGGGCGGAGGGCGCAGATCCGGGTCAGAAGGATCGAACTCGAGCTCGAGGCTCAACTGCCCGGTGAAATCTTCGATAGGGCTTATGTCGGAGAACGCCTCGGCGAGTCCCCTGTCTAGGAACCACTGAAAAGAATCGCGTTGGATCGCGACGAGGTCCGGCAGAGGCAAGACCTCCTCGAGGTTGGCGAAGGAGAATCGTTCTGGGCTCTTGGACCGTAAAGGCAACGGCCTACTCCTCCCAATTACGGTGACGGCTGGGTCCGCCAGGACGTCCGGCCGCCGGTTCGGACAGGTCAACAGTTGGATGTTGGTGTTGCTGGGGTTGTCGGGGCGAGCCGGGACATACCACCAGCCCGTGCCCGGAGCCCGGACACGGACGGGTCGACGTCAGGGCGCGCGTCATTCAGGGGTTATTTGCAGGGTGGCGCGAAGAAAGGGCACGGCAACCGTACAGCATACGCGCTGGCGCGCAGCGATGCAACACCCCCGTTCTCGCGCAACAGGCTACGGATGTACCCCGTCTACGTCAAGCACATCGGGACCTCCGTGGCGACCCGGTAGCCAGCCGCGACCACTGCCGACCTGGCCCGTCGGCGTTTCCAGACCGCTTTGGACCCCCGTGGGCGGCTGCGGCCCGTCGACGGCTTGGGCGCCCGGCAATCGCTTTCCTACTTGACCTCGACTGTCGCTCCGGCGCCTTCGAGCTGCTCTTTTGCCTTGTCGGCGTCCTCTTTGGACACCTTCTCGAGCACCGGTTTGGGCGCGCCCTCGACCAAGTCCTTGGCTTCTTTGAGCCCGAGGCTCGTAAGAGCCCGGACCTCTTTGATGACCTGGATCTTCTTGTCACCAGCAGCCGTGAGGACCACGTCGAATTCGCTCTTCTCCTCGTCCGCTGCCCCGGCGGCGTCGGCTCCACCTCCGGCGGCGGCCGGCACCTGGGCGACAGCCACGGGAGCAGCTGCAGTCACGCCGAATTTTTCCTCGAAGTCCTTTAGGAGCTCGGAAAGCTCGAGAACTGAGAGGCTGGCGATCCCGTCCAGGATCTCGTCTTTTGTGAGTGCCATCTGGGTTTCCACTCCTTGTGGTTCTTGGTTCTTGGTTGAGGGTTCTTTTTGAAAAGTTCTCTGCGCGAAGGCGAACTTGCCGATCAGTTCTCTTGCGGAGGCTCGGCTCCATCAGGTGGACCGTCTGCATCCGCAGTCCCCGTTTCCGTCGGTGCAGTTTCGGACGCAACCTCGGCGGGCGCCGCATCGGCCGGTCCCGCATCGGCGGGCGCTTCCGCGGGCGCTGTTTCCGAGCTCGGCGAAGCAGCGGACTCTTCGACGCCACCCTTGCTGTCGATCAGCGCTTTCAGCCCGTAGGCGAAGTCTCTCGGCAGGGCCTGAATCAGGCCTGCCAGCTGGCGGAGCGACCCAGCCAGCGTTCCTGCGATCTGAGCCAAGAGCACGTCGCGAGATGGGAGGTCTGCCAGAGCGGTCAGATCGCCCGAGCTCAGAACCCCGTCGCCGAGCATGCCACCCTTGATCACGAGCGCGGGATTGGTCCGGCCGTAGTCCCTTAGCGCTTTCGCCACCGAAGTGATCTCGCCCGACACGAAGGCAATCGCGGTGGGACCGGTGAGGAGGTCCCGAAGTGGCTCGTGCCTCGACCCGGTGACGGCGAGCCTGACCAGCGTGTTCTTGTAGACCTTGTAATCGCCGCCGACTGCGCGCAGCGCCTTTCGGAGCTCCGCCAGCTCCGCCACGGTCAGACCTCGGTACTCGGTGAGGATCGCGCCGTCAACAGATCCGAGGCGTTCTCGCACCTCGTCGACGACGGCCACCTTGTCCGGCCTCGGGTGATCCATTCCTGCTCCTCTGCTCGAACGGTGCGCTATCGAGCACACCGACGCCGCGCCTGCAGCCTCCGAGCAGGGATGGGACCCGGCCGAGTGCATGGTGGTCGTCACCTGTTCAGGCAGTCCGATCGGACCCTTCGGCACCGGATGAACCGGCACAACCGGAGGTCTTCGGCGACGGCGTTTTTCTTTAGTTGTGTGGTCGCTTTGCGGTCTGCTACTTCGCGGCCAGGTACTTCACGATCCGCGACTTCGCCGACTTGTCCTTCACGAACTGGTCCCAGCCTCTGGCCGGGCAAACCAGTTTACCGCTTCAAATTGCGCCTCCGAAAAGAGCGTCAAGCGCTCCGGGCGTCACGCCGATTCGGCCAGCTCCTCTTCGACGTCACGAGCTCTCGCCGGATCGACACGGACCCCGGGCCCCATAGTGGACGCCACGGTCACGGCCCGCAGGTACCGGCCCTTTGCGGCCGCCGGCTTGGCCCTGACGAGCTCCTCGATCACAGCGTGAAAGTTCTCGAAGAGCTGGCGAACCTCGAAGGAGACCTTTCCGATCCGGACATGGATGTTCCCCACCTTGTCCGTCCGGTACTCGACACGCCCACCCTTGAATTCTGCGACGGCGCGGCCGACATCGGTCGTGACGGTACCTGTCTTTGGGTTCGGCATGAGGCCTCTCGGTCCGAGGATGCGTCCCAACTTCCCTACCTGGCCCATCACGTCGGGGGTTGCGATCGCAACGTCGAAGTCGAGGAAGCCGCCTTCCACCCGGGCGACAAGGTCGTCGGCCCCTACCTCTTCAGCCCCGGCCTGGCGGGCCTCAGCCGCAGCGTCACCGGCGGCGAAAACGACTACCCGGGCCGTACGCCCAGTGCCGGCTGGGAGGCTGAGCGTCCCGCGCACGATCTGATCCGCCTTACGAGGGTCGACGCCCAACCGGACGGCCAGTTCCACCGTTTCGTCGAAGCCAGCGTCCGCCATGCCTTTCACCAGCTCGAGAGCCTCGATCGGTGGGTACAGACGCTCGCGGTCGAAGCGTTCTGTTGCGGCCCGGTATTTCTTTCCCCTGGGCACTTTGGCTCCTCTCTGTGCGATCCGTTCGGCGGCGATATGGGCGATATGAGCGTTCGTCGATTGCGGCCGGGTCAACCGGCTTCGACTTTTACACCCATTGAACGAGCCGTACCGGCTACCTGGAGCTTTGCAGCTTCCAGGTTGTCGGTGTTCAGGTCCGGGAGCTTGGTCGTGGCGATCTCGGCGAGCTGTGAGGGCGTGATGGTCCCGGCCGCCGCCCGGCCCGAGGTCGACGAACCCTTTTCGAGGCCAGCCGCTTGGCGAATGAGGACGGTGGTCGGAGGGGTCTTCAGGATGAAGCTGAACGAGCGGTCCTCGTAGATCGTGATCTCGACCGGGATGATCGTTCCCCTCTGGCTCTCCGTGGCCGCGTTGTACTGCTTGCAGAACTCCATCGTCTGTACGCCGTGGGGACCGAGCGCGGTTCCCACCGGGGGCGCGGGCGTGGCGCCGCCAGCGGGCAGCTGGATCTTCACAACGGCGAGAACCTTCTTCTTGGGAGGCATTTATCGCTCCTGATGTTTCGACTTGACGGGCGGCTGCTGTCGGAGTCCGGCTGCTCCCGGCTCGGAGCGCAGTCCGAGCTTTTCGACTACAGCTTTGCGACTTGGCTGAACTCGAGCTCTACCGGTGTTTCCCGCCCGAAGATGTTGACCAGAACCTTGAGCTTGAGCTGATCTTCGTTGATCTCGGCGATCTGACCGGAGAAGTCGGCGAACGGACCTTCCTTCACCCTCACGGTCTCGCTGACTTCATACTCGAGACGAGGCCTGACGCTCTTCTTGGCGGGCTCTACGCCGCCGGGGACGGGAGCGACCTGGAGGATGTTCTCGACCTCGCGTCTCGACAAAGGCATCGGCTTCGTGCCGGGGCCTACGAAACCGGTGACCCCCGGCGTATTGCGCACCACAGACCACGAATCGTCGTCGAGATCGCAGCGGGTCAGCAGGTAGCCGGGAAAGACCTTCTTCTGGACGACTACCTTCTTGCCGTTTTTGAATTCGACCACGTCCTCCATGGGGATCACGACTTCGAAGATCCGGTCCTCCATGTTCATTGAGATGATCCGGCTCTCGAGGTTCGACTTCACCTTGTTCTCGTAGCCGGCGTAGGTGTGGACCACGAACCAACGCCCAGGACGGTCATAGGGGCTCTCGGCCGGAGCGGGCTCCTCGTATCCCTCCTCGAAGAGATCGTCCTCGTCGACGCCGTCGCCGGTGGCGGCACTTTCCCCAACCGAGATGTCGATGGTCGTCGGGGCGTCAACCGGGGCCCCGGGATCGACTCCATCGTCGGGGTGCTCGGAAGAGCCGAGCGCGTTGGACGCGGCGGAAGGCCCTTCCGCGCCCTCGGCGGGAAAAGAGTCTTCGGAGCCTTCAGAGCCTGCGTCTTGGGAGTCGAACTCGTCTGTCGTGTCTTGAACGTCTGTCATGTCTTGAATAGCCAGGTGATCCAGTGTGAGAACGCGTAGTTGAGCAGGAAGATGAGGCTCACGAGAAGAACGAGCACGATGAACACCACGGTTGCCGAGTTGGCGACCTCGGCTCGGGTCGGCCACGCCACCTGCCTGAGCTCCGAGCGTACCTCCCGCGCGAACTCGACGACGCGGGCGCCGGCCGACAGGCGGTCCGACTGAGGTGTGGGTCGGGGGGTGCGTGTGGGTTGCTGACGCCGGGTCGCGGGAGAACCGTCGGCCTCCATTTGGCCCTGGCGCTGCATCATGCGCTTCATTTCACGGTTCACGGTCAAAGTGCCTTTCCGATGGACCGTTGGCAGGGCAGGAGGGACTCGAACCCCCAACCGCCGGTTTTGGAGACCGGTGCTCTACCAATTGAGCTACTGCCCTTGGTGAACCCACTGGCCGGGCACCGGCCGGCGCCTAAGGGTGCTGGAGATCAAGATTACCAGAGCGACAGTCGACGTCCTCAGCCGGGTATCGGTAAGTTTCAAAGGGCTTTTACGGTTTCCAGCTTCGCGAGATCACGACGCTTTTGCCGTACGCCCCACCACGACTCGGCCGAAAACCGTGGCCGCGGCCGCGAGGGTCGCTGCGGCGAGGCCCCCGGCGAGGGCCAGCCTTTTCGGAGAGAGTGCCCCACCCGCCGTCGGGTCTTCTGCTGAATCGCCCGAGGGCCGGAGGTTCTGATCGGTCGGCCGGAGGTTCCAGGCCGTCGGCCGGAGCAGCTGATCGGTCGGCCCGGGCAGTTGAGCCGTCCGGTCTGTCGCTTCGGCTCTGGCCCCGCGAAATCGATCCAGCGAGACGACCTCGCCTCGGGCCGGTCCAGGTCCGTTCTCGCGGCCCCGGTCCTGTCGCTCGATGCCGAGCTGGCGCAGCATCCGACGGATCCGGAGATAACGAGCGAGCTCTGCCTGGCAGCGAAGGCATCGTGCGACGTGGTGCTCCACCGAAGCGCCGACCATCCCCTGGCCGTCGACCATCGCTGGAATGTCCCGCGCGGCTCCCTTGCATGGGCTGCGGGCAGGTCGAGCTGCCCGGCCACCTTTCCAGGAGTCAAGAGACATCGTGCGCGATCTCTCCTGCTTGCGCTGTGCCGGCGCCCTGGGCGTCGAGACGAGCGCGCAGCTGTTCGCGGGCGCGGTGCAGCCGGACCTTTGCCGCGCCTTTGGAAATCCCTAGCTCGCTTGCGATCGCCTCGTGCGGAAGGTCGTAGACATCACGAAGTACGAGCACGGAACGGAGGCGAAGCGGCATCGACGCGAGCGCGTGAACGAGTGGCTCCAGCTCTGCCCGTCGGCACGACGTTGCTTCCGGGTCCCGTTCGGGATGTTGGTCGGCGGGCTCCGCCGAACCATCTGCGCGGCCGAGCATCTCGATGTCCTGGTACGCGCGCCGCCTGCGCAGCCGTAGGACTGTCGAGGAGCAATTCGCCGTGATCCGATGTAGCCACGTCGAAAAGGCCGCATCGCCGCGAAAGCGACGTATCGCCCGATATGCGCGGAGATATGCCTCTTGCACCGCGTCGCGGGCGTCGTGCTCGTCACCCGTCATTCGCAGTGCGAGTGAGTAAGCGTCTTCGTACGTGTCCCTGACGAGTTGATCGAACGCGAATCGGTCTCCGTGTCGAGCTCGCGCGACGAGCTCGTCGGGAACGTGAACGGTCAGCGGGTCTCCTTGTGCAAGGTGTGTCGCCTGTCCCAGCGGCAGTACTTGTTCATCTCGATCCGCTCGCGGTCGTTCTGCTTGTTCTTGGTCGTTATGTAATTGCGCCGCTTGCACACTTCACAAGCAAGTGTCACCTGAACTCGCTTCTCGTTCTTTGGCATAGCCGTTCTCTCCTTCGAACTGCACCCGTCTGATCTGGCTGGAAGTACTTGCCGGGCTTGTAGCGGCGGCGGGACTCGAACCCGCGACCCCACGATTATGAGCCGTGTGCTCTGACCAACTGAGCTACGCCGCCTCGGGAGCCCCCTGTCGGAATCGAACCGACGACACCAGCCTTACCATGGCTGTGCTCTGCCGACTGAGCTAAGGGGGCCGGGGCGCGCACTACAGCGCCGTCCGAACGAGCATACCGGACCCCACCTGGGCACATTTGTGTCGGGTGCCGACGGGTACCATGCCGCCGTGCGCGTCCGGTTGGCCACAGTCGCCGACGCCGAGGCCATTCGAAATATCTACAACGCCGAGGTTCTCGGATCGACAGCCACCTTCGATCTCCGGCCGCGTACCGAGCTTCAGCAGCGGAAGTGGATCGAGAAGCACCAGGGCGCGCATCCCTCGCTTGTGGCTGAGATCGACGGTGTTGTCGCAGGTTTCGGGTCTCTCTCCCCTTTTCGCGAACGCCCTGCTTACGCGACGACGGTCGAGGATTCGGTGTACGTCGGAGACGACTGGCGCGGCCGAGGTCTCGGTCG